>JACAEG010000082.1 GCA_013388965.1 Pseudorhodoplanes sp.
CGATGCTGACCCGCAAGCAACTCGAGCTGCTGCGCTTCGTTCACGAGCGTCTGAAGGAAACCGGCGTCCCGCCCTCCTTCGACGAGATGAAGGACGCGCTCGATCTGCGCTCCAAATCCGGCATTCACCGGCTGATCACGGCGCTTGAGGAGCGCGGCTTCATCCGGCGCCTGCCCAATCGTGCGCGCGCCATCGAGGTCATCAAGCTACCCGATTCCATCGGGCATGGCGCGGGCGGCCGGCGCGGATTCACGCCGAGCGTGATCGAAGGCAATCTCGGCCGCGTCCGCGCAGCGGCCTCCGACGACGACAAGAGCCGGCCGGTGCCGATCCCGGTCATGGGGCGGATCGCGGCCGGCACGCCGATCGAGGCGATCCAGACCCGCAGCCACACCATCCACATGCCGGCCGACATGCTGTCCTCGGGCGAGCATTTTGCGCTCGAGGTGCGCGGCGACTCCATGCTGGATGCCGGCATTCTGGACGGCGACGTCGCGCTGATCCGGCGCACGGAGACGGCCGAGACCGGCGACATCGTCGTGGCGCTGATCGACGACGAGGAAGCGACGCTGAAGCGCTTCCGCCGCCGCGGCGCCTCGATCGCGCTTGAACCCGCCAATGCAGCCTACGAGGTCCGTATCCTGCCGCCGACGCGCGTGCGCATTCAGGGGCGGATGGTCGGCCTGTTCCGCAAATACTGAACTCAGCGCTCGTCCGCTTCGAGATCGCCGGGCTGCGGCGTCGCATCGGGCGGCGTCTGGGCCTGACCCGGTGTCGCGCCAGACCCGCGCAGACGGGGCGTCCACGGCCGCCGCTCGGCCGGCGCGCGCGCCCCCCTCAATGCGAAGGACGACGCTCCGGTCTGCGTGAGCGAAACCGCGCCGTGCAGGCGCAGGAGATCGCGGTCGATCACCACGCCACCGCAACCGGGCGGAGCCTCGCGCGGGGTGACGATGACGGCGGCGCGCACGCAATCCTCCGCCAAGGCCTCCGCGGTCAGCGCCAGTGCAACCGCCCGGCCGTCGGCAAGCCGGCCGACGCAACCGGCCGGATCGCACAGCACCTTCTCCTTCAGCACGGCATCCTGTGGCGGGCTGGCATCGCCATCCGCGGCCAGCCAGTCGCGAATGACGAACGCATCGCTTCGACCCTGCATGAGGGAGAGCGGCCCTTCCTGCGTGCGCAACGCGACGATCCGGCCATCCGACGCAACGATCACATCCGGCTGCGGGGCGGTCGCCGCCAGCGCGACGGCGGCAAGCAAAGCCGCAATGCCGCCGAAGCGCAGCGGGGAGCGCAGCAGGCAGAGCAGGAGAATCCCTGCCGTGCCGAGCAGCACGGGACCAAGCCCGAAGGCGGCGATGCGTCCGACCGCGCCCGGCAGGCTCGACACCAGGCTGGCGACGGCGACCATCCATTCGACGCCCTCGCCCATCAGCCGCCAGAAGACGCCGTCGAACCCGAACGGCGCCGCAACGAGCGCCAGCATTCCCGCCGGCATCACCCAGAGCGAGACGATCGGCATTGCGAGGAGATTGGCGATCACGCCATAGGGCGCCAGCCGATGGAAGTGATAGGCGGCGTAGAGCGTGGTCGCGAGGCCGGCGATGAGCGAGGCCACGACGAGCGCCGCGATCTCGCGTCCGCCCCACAAGGCGATGCGCGTTGCGAGTTTCGTTTCGGGTACGGCCGAGAACCACGGCAGGCCGCGCTCATAGACCGCGACGAGCGCCAGCGTCGCCGCAAACGACATCTGGAAGCTCGGATGCACGATGGCTTCGGGCGAGACCAGCATGACGGCAAATGCGGCGATCGCAATGGTGCGCAGGGTCAGCGCCGGGCGGTCGGCCATCATTCCGACCAGAACCATCGCCGTCATGATGAAGGCGCGCTGGGTCGCAACCTCCGCGCCGGACAGCAGCAGATAGAGGGCCGCCGCGGATAGCGCAGCAAGCGCGGCCCATTTCTTGATCGGATGACGGCTCGCAAGCGCAGGAAAAAGCGCAAGCACGGCGCGGATGGCGAAGAACACAACCCCCGCGACCAGGGCCATGTGATAACCGGAAATCGACAGAATATGCGCAAGGCTCGACACATACATCGCCTCGTTTACCGGCGCGGAGATGGCGTCGCGCTTGCCGGTGATCAGAGCGGAGGCGATGGCGCCCGCGTCGCCCGGCACGACCGAGCGGATGCGGGCGTCGATGCCGTCGCGCATCGCGGCGACGGTTGCCGCGTAGCGCAGGCGCCATCCGGGCTCCGCGGGCGGTTCGGCGAAACGGATCGCGCCGAGCACGAAGCCGGTCGCGGCGATGCCCTGAAAATAGAGATCGCGGGCAAAGTCGTAGCCCCCCGGCCGCAGCGGCTGCAGCGGAGGGCTGAGACGCGCGGTGAGCGAGACGAAGGCTCCCACGGGCGGCGCGGTCTTCTTGCGCACCGACACACGCACGCGCTCGAGCTTTGCATCCAGACGCAGATGCTGCATGCGGTGGACGGCCAGCACGATGCGGTCGCTCCGCTCGCGCTCTTCCCGCGACTCCACGAACCCCGCCAGCGTCACACCCGAGACCGGGAATTGCAGGATATCGTGCGCGATCCGCGCGCTCTTGGCCGTCGCCACCGCAAAGCCCGCGGCCCCTGCGGCGATGGCGAGCGAGGCCGCGAAGGCAACCGGCCGAAGCCGCGTCAGCACGGCGCTGCAGACCGCGATGCCGAACACTGCGAGCGGCGCCCACAGCATGGGCTCGCGTTCGGCCGCGAAATAGCCGGCAAGCCCGCAGCCGAAAGCGACCGGAATCCAGGGCATCAGGCGTCCCGGGCC
>JACAEG010000100.1 GCA_013388965.1 Pseudorhodoplanes sp.
AAAAAGGACGTCATCATCCTGCTCGACTCGATCACGCGGCTGGCGCGCGCCTACAACACCGTGCAACCGGCTTCCGGCAAGGTGCTGACCGGCGGCGTCGATGCCAACGCGCTGCAGAAGCCCAAGCGCTTCTTCGGCGCCGCCCGGAACATCGAGGAAGGCGGCTCGCTCACCATCATCGCCACCGCGCTGATCGACACCGGCAGCCGCATGGACGAAGTGATCTTCGAGGAGTTCAAGGGCACGGGCAATTCCGAGCTCATTCTCGACCGCAAGGTGGCCGACAAGCGCACCTTCCCGGCGATCGACATCACGCGCTCCGGCACCCGCAAGGAAGAGCTGCTCACCGATCCGCAGCAGCTCAAGAAGATGTATGTCCTGCGCCGCATCCTCAATCCGATGGGCACGATGGACGCCATCGACTTCCTGCTCGACAAGCTCCGCAACACCAAGAACAATGCGGAATTCTTCGAGTCGATGAATACCTGACGGGCTGCCGGTGCCGCGCGCTTCGCACATCCGCATCGCGGAGGCGCGCTGGCCGGACGACCGCGCGCTCGCCGAGGCGCTTTTCCGCGAATACGTGGCCTCGCTCGGTGTCGACATCGGCTTCCAGAATGTCGATGCCGAGCTCTCCTCCCTGCCGGGCAAATATGCGCGGCCGGGCGGCGCGGTGCTGATCGCGCGCCAGGGCGATGAGGCTGCCGGGATCGTCGCCTGTCGCGCGCTGGAAGCGGGCATCGCGGAGATGAAGCGGCTCTATGTGCGTCCGCGCTGGCGCGGCCTCAAGCTCGGGCGCGAGCTGGCGGAGGAATTGATCGAGGACGCCCGCGCGCAGGGCTATCGCACGATCCTGCTCGACACCCTGCAAGGGATGGATGCGGCAAAGAAGCTCTATCTCTCGCTCGGCTTTCGGCCGATCGCGCCCTATTACGACAACCCGGTGCCCGGCACGACCTACATGGCGCTGGAGCTGTAGGAGGCGGCGCGCCCTACCCGCCCGCCACCCGTTTCGCCAGTTCCGCCTTTTTGATCTTGCGCGTCGGCGTCATGGGCATCTCGGCGACGATTTCCAGCCGCTCCGGCCATTTGGTCTTGGAAATGGCATGCTGCGTGAGCCAGGCACGAATGTCGTCAAGCGTGAGCGTGGCGTTCGGCTTCAGCACCGCGAAGCAGCACGCCTTTTCGCCCAGCACCGGGTCGGGCATTGGCACGATCGCGCTTTGCAGCACGGCCGCGTGCCGGTCGATCAGTGCCTCGATGTCGGCGGGATTGAACTTCACGCCGCCGCGATTGATGATTTCCTTCAACCGGCCGGTGATGCGGATATTTCCATCCGCGTCCATGCGCGCGAGGTCGCCGGTGCGGAACCAGCCATCCGTCGTGAAGGCGCTCGCGGTGGCTTCCGCATTGTCGCGATAGCCCTCGAAGACGGAGGCGCCGCGCACCTGCAGCTCGCCTTCCTCGTCCGATGGTGCCACCGCGCCGTCGAGGATGATGCGCAATTCCGTGCCCGGGCTGGCGCGCCCTGCGCTTTCCATGCGGGCCATTTCGCTGTCGTTCGGCCGGTTGAACGCGCCG
The DNA here is from genome assembly GCA_013388965.1 of Pseudorhodoplanes sp. GTDB lineage: Bacteria > Pseudomonadota > Alphaproteobacteria > Rhizobiales > Xanthobacteraceae > Pseudorhodoplanes. The sequence goes on from JACAEG010000100.1 coordinate 1,582, forward strand.
GCCTGCATCTCGCTCATGCCCCAGAGCTGCACCACCTTGCCGTCCGGCATCATGTCCTGGATCGCGCGCGCGAGCTGCGGGGGACAGGCGCTGCCGGAAATCTGCAGGAATTGCAGCGAGCGCAAGCGCTCCGGCGTGAGCAGGCCGGCCTGCAGGCAGGCGCTCATGTGCGCGGGCGCGGTGAACAGGCCGGTCGGCCGGAAGGCATCGATGGCTTCCGCCAAGGCAGGCGGCGCGAAGGCCGGCAGCAGCGCGACCGTCGCGTGCGCCGCCAGCGCGAGGTTGACCGAGAACAACCCGTAGAGATGCGAGAACGGCGCGGCGGAGAGCAGGATCGAGTCCGAATCGATCCCGAGCTCCGGCGCGCTCAGCCGCGCATTGGCGAGGAATTTCTTGTAGGGCGTCGGCACGCCCTTGGGCGCGGCGACGGTGCCCGAGGTATAGAGCAGCACGAAGATGTCGTCGGCGACGGGCCGCTCGGCCAGGTCGGAGCCGGGCGGGGCCGCGAACGCGACGGCGCCCTCGGGCGGATTGTCGCCCACCGCGATGACATGCTTCAGCATCGGCAGCCGCGCGCGCAGGGAGAGCATGGTCTCGGCCGGCTCGAAATCCTTCATCTGCGCGAGGCAGACGACGATCTTCGCGCCGCCATGCTTGAGCAGCGGCTCGATCTCGGCCGCGCGGTAGGGCATGTGCAAGGTCTGCAGGATGGCGCGGGCATAGCCGATGGCGAGATAGGTCAGAATGAACTCGACGCTGTTCGGCAATTGCGCCGCGACGACATCGCCGCGACCGACACCGAGCGCGCGCAATTGCGCCGCGAGTCCCAGCGCGCGCGCATGCAGCTCGGCATAGGTGATCGGGCCGCCCGGCCCCAGGATCGCGACGCCGAGCGGCGTGCGCTGTGCTGCCGCGGCGACCCAGTCGCGCAACGTTTCCTCGCGCCAGAAGCGCGCGAAGGGAGAGCTTTCCGTCATGCTGCGGCCTCCAGGCTGCGCGCGGCTTGCGATCTTGCAAGCCCGCCGAACAGATCGAGCATGCGCTCGCGCCAGGGCACGATCGCATCGTCCGGCGCAAGGACGTCGACGCTGCTGACGATCCGCGCCCACTGGAACAGGCTGAAGAGGATGTAATCGGCATAGGCCGGCGCGTCGCCGCAGAGGAAGGACTGCGCCCGCAACGTGGCGCGCACGGGATCGAGCGCACCGCGAAAGTCGGTCAGCCCCGCCTCGCGCTGCGCGGCCATCTCCTCGAGCGTCTTGCGGAACGCCTTCTCGATCCCGCTGCGCAGATGCGCGCCGTCCGGCGCATCGACGATGGCGAGCACGTCGAGCATCACGAGCGGCACGAGCTTCGGGATGAGCACGCGATCGACGAAGGCGTTGACGAAGCGCGCGAGCCCCCGCCCCGTCTTGCCGCCGAACAGCGACGCGCGCTCGGGATACGTGTCTTCGAGATACTCCGCGATTTTCCAGGAGTCGATGACGACGCGCTCGCCGTCCTTCAGGATCGGCACCTTGTCCTGATTGCTGAAGGAAATTGCCGTCTTGTCGCTGACGCGCACCGGCACGGTCTCGAAGGCGAACCCCTTGTGCGCCAGTGCCATCCGGGTGCGCCAGGAGAACTGGCTGTAGCGGCGATCGTCGAGGCCGCCGAGCTCGTACAGGATCAGGTTCGCCATCGGGCGCGTGCTCCCCGAATTATTTGAAGCTTAAAATAACCGCAGATCGGGCCGCGTTGCAAAGCGGAGAATTCTCAGGCTTGTCCTTGTGGGGAGGGTCGCCCGCTGAGCCTAAGCGCTGCGGTGTCGCCTCTCCCCGCGCGCGGGGAGAGGTGCTCAGCTCCGCGCCGCCGCATAGGCTTCCGCAACCTGCTCCGGCTTCGTCACCGGCAGCGAGCAGGTCTCGCCGACGCAAATGAAAACCGCCGGTCCGTCCGCGGCCTTCAGCTTTTCCTGCGCGGGATGGTCAGCCGGCAGCGCGTCCGCGGAGGGCGCGCGCAGCACGACGCGGTTGAGGAAGGGAAGCTTCAGCGCGGCTTCCACAAGCGGCTGCGAGTCCCCGGTCACCACGACCTCCGCCAGCCCGATCCGCATGTCCACGGCATTGAGTAGCGCGATATGCGGAAACAGGTTGCTGGCGCCGGCTGCCAGCACGCCCTCGATCAGCACGTCGGCCTTCTCGCGCCAGACCGGGTCGCCGGTGAAGGCCCCGAGCCGCACGAGATTTTGCGCAGCGATCGCGTTTGGGTTCGGGGTGGCGTCGTCCGCCGTCGAGGCCGGCCGCACCACCAGTCCCTCGGCGTCGTCGGCGGTCAGGAAATAGCCGCCGTTGCTTTCGTTGCTGTAATGGCTGTCCAGCGAGGTCTGCCAGTCGAGCGCCTTGTCGAGATAGCGCCGCTCGCCGCTCGCCTCGTGCAGCGCGAGCGCCGCCTTGATCATCGCCGCGTAGTCGGAGGCCAGCCCTGGAAACAGCAGCCGCCCCTCCCGCCAGGAATGGCCCAGCCGGTCGCCCCGGCTCATGGTGGAGGAGACGAAGGCGAAGGCGCGCTGCGCCATGTCGAGCCAGCTCGCCTCCCCGAACGCCGCCGAGCCCTCCGCCAGAGCCGCGATCGTGAGGCCGTTCCAGTCGGCCAGGACCTTGTCGTCCAGCCCCGGCCGCACCCTTTTGCTGCGCTCCTGCTGCAGCAGGGAGCGCAGCATGACCAGCCGGGCCTCGTCCTCGGGGGTTCTTCCTAAACTATTGAGACGATTGAGAATGTTGCGGCCCTCAAAATTCCCGGTGGCCGAAACGTCGTATTGTGCAGCAAAAAATGCAGCATTCTCGGCGCCCAGAACGTCCCGGATTTCCTCCAGGGACCAGACATAGAACTTGCCCTCCTCTCCCTCCGAATCGGCATCGAGCGAGGAGCAGAAGGCCCTCTCCGGGGTCGTCATTTCGCGGGCCAGCCAGCCGACGGTTTCGCGCGCCCGCTCCGCGAACAGGCGCCGCCCCGTCCGCTGGTGGGCCAGCGCCAGCAACTCCAGCAGCTGGGCATTGTCGTAGAGCATTTTCTCGAAATGCGGGACCAGCCAGCGGTCGTCGACCGAGTAGCGGGCGAAGCCGCCGCCGAGATGGTCGTAGATGCCGCCTTCGCAAATGCGCTCGAGTGTCAGCTCGACCAGCGCCAGGAAATTCGACCGGTCCACCTTGCGCTTCTCGCCGCCGTCGCGCGGCGTCACCCATAAGTCGCCGGGCCGCAGGCCGGCCCGCCAGAGAAACTCGAAAATCGCGCATTGCGGAAATTTCGGCGCGCCGCGCAGGCCGCCATGCCGGGTGTCGATCAGGCCCGCGATCTGCAGCGCGAACTGGTCGAGCTCCTTTGCCCCGACCGTCATGCGGCCGGCGGGCCGCGCCGCGGCGGCGAGCCGCTCCATCAGGGCGTCGCGGTTCTGCGCGATCTTGTCCGGCTCCTCGCGGAACAGCCGGACGATCTCGCGCATCACGTCGACAAAGGCCGGCTTGCCGTAGCGCGATGTCTTCGGGAAATAGGTCCCGCCCCAGACCGGCTCGCCGTCGGGCGTCAGAAACATCGTCAGCGGCCAGCCGCCCTGCTCGCCGAGATGGTGCAGCGCCGCCATGTAGATCTGGTCGATGTCCGGCCGCTCCTCGCGATCGACCTTCACGTTGACGAACAGCTCGTTCATCACGCGCGCGGTCGCCTCGTCCTCGAAGCTCTCGTGCGCCATCACATGGCACCAGTGGCAGGCGGCGTATCCCACCGACAGCAGGATCGGCCTGTTGCTGCGCTTGGCCTCCGCCAGCGCCTCGGGCCCCCACGGCCACCAGTCCACGGGATTGTGCTTGTGCTGCAGCAGGTAGGGCGAGGTCTCGCGCGCGAGGCGGTTTTCGCGAGCGGCGTCGGGCGAAGCGGTCATCTCTGCATCCTGCCAGTCTTCACGTCTTCATGCATATGGATATCGCTGTCATTCCGGGTCCGGCACTTGCGCGCCATCCCGGAACGACGGCGCAAGGCATGTCCGCCATTCCCTCAGCCCCTGATGCAATAACGCCGCAGCGCGGCTAAGGATCGCGCGCATGGATTTCGCCACCCTTCTGCTGGTCGTCGCCGCTTACCTCCTCGCGGGATTCGTGAAGGGTGTGATCGGCATGGGGCTGCCCACGGTCGCGATCGGCATTCTGGCGGCGGTGATGACGCCGGCCCAGGCGGCGGCGATTCTCGTCGCGCCCTCGCTCGCGACCAATATCTGGCAGGCACTGGCGGGTCCCCATTTTCTTTCGCTGCTGCGCCGCCTCGCCGGCATGCTGATCGGAATCTATGTCGGCGCCTGGCTCGGCGCCGGCATCCTCACCGGCGCGAATGCCAAACCCGCGGCCATCGGTCTCGGCCTTTCGCTCATCGTCTATGCGCTGCTCGGGTTGTCGAAGATTCACTTCTCGATCCCCCGCGCGGCGGAAATCTGGGTTGGCCCGCTGGTCGGCATCGCGACCGGCGCGATCATGGCGGCGACCGGCGTGTTCGTCATCCCCGCCCTGCCCTATCTCAACGCGCTCGGCCTTCAGCGCGACGAGCTCGTGCAGGCGCTCGGCGTGCATTTCTCGATCTCGACCTTTGCGCTCGCGGCCGTGCTGTGGAGCGGCAGCGCGTTCGATTTCAATCTCGACCTGCTCTCGCTCGCCGCCATCGTGCCGGCGGTGGTCGGCATGGCGATCGGCCAGCATGTGCGCAAGCGTGTCAGCGGAGAGACGTTTCGGTTCTGGCTGTTCATCGGGCTGCTGATTCTGGGCGCGCAGCTCGTGGTGCGGAATGTGGTGTGAGCGGTGATCTCGAATGCAGCGAAGCCCGTCAGGCCGCGCCTATCCTCCCAGCCCCAGAAACACCCGCACCCCCTCCTCGATCCGCGCCAGCTCGGCCTTCTCCAGCGCGCCGATGCGCTTGCCGAACTTTGCCTTCGCGACCGTCGTCACCTTGTCGACCATCGCGCGCGTCGGTTTCGACAATCCGTTCGCCTTGCTCGGCACGATCTCTGGCCGCGCATAGACGCTGGTGATTTTCGAGGGCGTCAGCGGGCACACCGTCACGGTGAGCATCGCGCCGAAGCGATCGTCCTGCAGCACGATCGCCGCCCGCTCCTCGCCTTCGCCCGCAATGCTCCAGATCTCTCCGCGTGTCATGCGCTGGGCTTCCACCACGAGATGCGTTCGATGAAGGCGATCTCGGCGCGTTCGTCCGCGCTCGCGGCGATCGCTTTTGCCTGCCGCTTCGCCTCCTCCGAAAATTCTCGCGCGCGCGGATCGGGCACCCAGATCGTCACCGGACGCAGACCTTGCGCGCGCATGCGGGCGCGATGCGCGGCAACTTTCTCGCGCGAGGTCAGCGGGCGGCGGTTGGATTTCTGATCGGAAGCCATCAATGCGTTCGACGCCGGCGCGGCAGCGATTCCTGGTTACTGTAACCTGATTCGCGGCCGTTCACCGAGCTGCGAGCACCGCGCTTTGACGCGAGGTCCGCGCCGCGCTTCAAGAGCGCATGCCCGCCGACACGATCTACGCGCTCTCGTCCGGACCGCCGCCTGCGGCGATCGCTGTGATTCGCATCTCGGGTCCGCAGGCCGGCCGAGCGCTCGAAAGGCTGGCCGGGCGCATTCCGCCACCGCGCCAGGCAGCCTTCGCGCGCCTGCGCGATCCGCAAACCGGCGAGGTGCTGGACGAGGCGCTGGCGCTGTTCTTCAAGGGTCCGGCGAGCGAGACCGGCGAGGACGTGGCCGAGCTGCAGGTCCACGGCAGCCGGGCGGTGATTGCCGCGGTCTTTGCGGTACTGGCGCGGATCGAGGGCCTGAGGCTCGCTGAGCCCGGGGAATTCACGCGCCGCGCTTTCGAGAACGGCAAGCTCGACCTGACCAGAGTCGAGGGGCTGGCCGACCTGATCTATGCAGACACCCAGGCGCAACGGCGCCAGGCCTTGCGGCATTTGCAGGGCCTTCTGGGCGACCGCGCCGAGCGCTGGCGGCGGCAGGTGATCGAGGCGCAAGCCTTCGCCGAGGCGGGAATCGATTTTTCCGACGAGAGCGATGTTGCAGCCGATGTTGCAGCAAGGGCGCAGCAAATCGCTGCCGGGCTGCTCACGGACATCGAGGCGGCCCTGGGCGATGCACAGCGAGGCGAGCGGCTGCGGGAAGGGCTGGTGGTTGCCATCGCCGGCCCGCCGAATGCGGGGAAGTCGACGCTGCTCAACCGGCTGGCGCGGCGCGAGGCCGCGATCGTGTCGCCCTTCGCCGGCACGACCCGCGACGTGATCGAGGTGCATCTCGATCTCGGGGGCTATCCGGTCACGCTGCTCGACACCGCCGGCATCCGCGAGAGCGACGACCCGGTCGAGCGGGAAGGGGTGGCGCGGGCGCGCAAGCGGGCCGGGGAAGCGGACCTCATCCTCTGGGTGGAGGAGGCCGGGTCGGCCCGGGAAGGTGGCCTGGAGATCCGGCCCGGTGACGCTCCGGCGGAGAGCTGGCTGGTTCTCAACAAAAGCGATCTGCTCGAAAACGCCCCGGGCGAACCCGAGAGCGGGGCGGGCGATGGCAGAACAGGGTACGGGACATTCGGTGCCCGGTTCAGAATCTCAGCGGCGACCGGGGAGGGTGTCTCGGCTATTGTCGCCGCCCTGACGGCCCATGCGGAAAAAACCTTCGGCTCCCGGGAGCCGGCATTGGTCACCCGGGAGCGGCAGCGGCAGGCACTGGAACAGGCGGCAAGAGCCCTGACACGGGCCGTTTCCGAAAGCCGGGAGGATATTCTGGCCGAGGAACTCCGGGTTGCCGCCCAGGCGCTGGGGCGGCTGACCGGCCGCGTCGATGTCGAGGATATCCTGGACGTGATTTTCCGGGATTTCTGCATCGGCAAGTGAATTGTGGCAGAGGTTAACAAAGGGTTAAGGGTTCCGCCGGTAACATGTTGACTCTCCAGCGTTTCACGTGAAACGCTTGCTTGGTCGATACCGCTCTTTGACGGTTCGGGGTGCCGGGTCTACATAGCGGCCGATATCGTCTTCCCGGAATTGGGCGCCTTGCATACGCGATTTGACGTCATCGTCATCGGCGGCGGACATGCCGGCTGCGAAGCCGCAGCCGCGTCCGCGCGCATGGGCGCGAAAACGGCGCTGGTCACGCACCGCTTTGAGACCATCGGGGCGATGTCCTGCAATCCGGCCATAGGCGGGCTGGGCAAGGGCCACCTGGTCCGGGAAATCGATGCACTCGACGGGCTGATGGGCCGCGTCGCCGACGCCGGCGGCATCCAGTTTCGCGTCCTGAACCGCCGCAAGGGTCCGGCCGTGCGCGGCCCGCGCGCCCAGGCCGACCGCAAGCTCTATGCCGCCGCCATGCAGGCCGCGATTCGCGATACAGCGAACCTGACGGTGATCGAAGGGGAGGCGGACGACGTTTCCGTTGCGGGAAACCGGGTCACCGGGATTCGTCTGAAGGATGGCCGCGCATTCGCCGCCGGCGCGGTGGTGCTGACCACCGGCACCTTCCTGCGCGGCCTGATCCATATCGGCGAGAAGCAGATTCCGGCCGGCCGGGTCGGCGAAGCGCCGGTGCTGGGCCTGTCGCAAACGCTGGAGCGGTTCGGCTTCGCGCTCGGCCGCCTCAAGACCGGCACGCCGCCCCGACTCGACGGAACCACCATCGACTGGGCGTCTCTCGAGATGCAGCCGGGCGACGAGCCGCCGGAGCCTTTCTCGGCGCTCACCGAGCGGATTGCGAACCCGCAGGTCCAGTGCGGCATCACCCGCACCACCGACGCCACACATCGGGTGATCCGGGACAACGTTCATCGCTCGCCGATGTATTCGGGACAGATCGCGAGCCGCGGTCCGCGCTATTGCCCGTCGATCGAGGACAAGATCGTGCGCTTCGGCGAGCGCGACGGGCATCAGATTTTCCTGGAGCCGGAGGGGCTTGAGGACACGACCGTCTATCCGAACGGGATTTCCACCTCGCTGCCGGAAGAGGTTCAGGCCGCGGTGGTGGCTTCCATTCCGGGACTGGAAAAGGCCCGCATGGTCCGGCCAGGCTATGCGATCGAATACGATTATGTCGATCCGCGCGAGCTCGCTCCCACGCTCGAGACCCGTCGCGTCGCCGGGCTGTTCCTGGCCGGGCAGATCAACGGCACGACCGGATATGAGGAAGCCGCCGCGCAGGGGCTGATCGCCGGCCTGAATGCGGCATCGAAAGCGGGCGGTGGGGCCGCCATCACTTTCGATCGCGCCGAGGGCTATCTCGGCGTGATGGTGGACGATCTCGTCACGCGCGGCGTCACCGAGCCGTACCGCATGTTCACCTCGCGCGCCGAATATCGCCTCGCGCTGCGCGCCGACAATGCCGACCAGCGCTTGACCCGCAGAGGCCTGGCGATTGGCTGCGTCGGCCGCCGGCGCGCAGACATGTTTCACGCGAAGATCGTCGCGCTGGACGAGGCGCGGGCGTTTGCGCGCTCGGTTTCCGTAACGCCGACCGAGGCCGCGCGTTACGGTATCCAGCTCAAGCGTGACGGTAACCGCCGCACTGCATACGAGCTGCTTTCCTATCCCGGCATGACCGTAACCCGGCTCGCGGATATCTGGCCGCGAATGCGCGCCTGGTCCGCCGCGATTGCGGAGCAGGTCGAGGTCGATGCGACCTACGAAGTCTATCTGTCGCGCCAGGAAGCCGATATCGCTGCCTATCGGCGCGACGAGGCATTCGAGATCCCCGAGGATTTCGACTTCGATTCGGTACCCGGGCTCTCAAACGAGGCGCGGCAGAAATTGGCGGCTGCGCGGCCGCGCACGATCGGACATGCGGCGCGGCTCGATGGTGTCACGCCGGCGGCGTTGACGCTTATCGCTGCGTTCGTTCGCCGCCAGGGCAACAAGGGCCGCCGCGCGGCCGTCGGCGAATGAGTCGCCGCGATTCCGAATCGCCGCGGACATCTCGAAACGATGCGTCACGACTCGCGGCCGACAAGGCGCGCGCGCTCGCCTTGATTCCCGTTTCACGTGAAACCGAGGCGAGGCTTGATAACTTTGTGGATTGTCTTCTGCGCTGGCAGAAAACAACGAACCTCGTGAGCCAGGCGACTGTTGACGAGCTGTGGACAAGACACATCGCGGACTCGCTACAGCTGCTCGCGCTTTCACCCGACGCGAGAGTCTGGATTGATCTCGGCTCGGGCGCCGGCTTTCCCGGACTCGTCATTGCGTGTGCGCTTGCCGGTCGACAGGGCTCGATGGTTCATCTCGTCGAAAGCAATGGGAAGAAGGCCGCGTTCCTGCGCGAGGCGATCCGAATCACCGGCGCGCCGGCAAAGCTCCATGCGGTGCGGATCGAGGCGTTCAACCCGCCGGCCCATGCCGACGTCGTGACCTCCCGCGCGCTTGCGCCACTGGAAAAGCTGATCGGATACGCCTATCCCTTGTTGAAATCCGGCGCGGTCGGGCTGTTTCCAAAGGGCCAAGATGTAGAGGCCGAATTGACCGCAGCATCTAAATGTTGGACCATCAGTGCGGAATCCGTGCCAAGCAAAATGACGCCCGAAGGCCGGATCGTGATCGTTCGCCATGCCGAGCCGATATCTGCAGAGCCCGCGTAAACATATCGGAAATTATTCCTAGGATGCATCCGTCATGACCGACACGATTCTTCCCGACCTCGCCGGCGCCGCCGATCCCATCGCGATTGCCCCTGCCAAGACCACGGCGCCGCGCATCCTCGCGGTGGCGAACCAGAAGGGCGGCGTCGGCAAGACGACCACGGCGATTAATCTTGGCACTGCGCTGGCAGCGATCGGCGAGCGCGTCCTCATCATCGACCTCGATCCGCAGGGCAACGCATCGACGGGTCTCGGCATCGATCGCAAGAGCCGCCACCACTCGACCTACGATGTGCTCGTCAATCAGGTGAAGCTGCGCGAGGCGATCCTGACCACGGCGATCCCGCGTCTGCACATCGCACCGTCCACGCTCGACCTCTCCGGCCTCGAACTGGAAATCTCGACCGCGCGCGATCGCGCATTCCGGCTGCGCAATGCGCTCGCGCGGCTCAACGAGGCTCGTGCCGGGGACGAGGAATACAGCTACGTGCTGGTCGACTGCCCGCCCTCGCTCAATCTTCTGACGGTCAATGCGATGGCGGCGGCGAACGCGATCCTCGTGCCGCTCCAGTGCGAGTTTTTTGCGCTCGAGGGTCTGTCGCAGCTCATCAAGACCGTCGACCAGGTGCGCGCGACCCTCAATCCCGATCTCACCATCCACGGCATCGTTCTGACGATGTACGATTCGCGCAACCGACTCTCCAGCCAGGTGGTGGCCGATGTGCGCGAATTCATGGGCCGCAAGGTCTATGACACGATCATCCCGCGCAACGTACGGATTTCGGAAGCGCCCTCCTACGGCAAGCCGGTCCTGATCTACGATCTCAAATGCGTCGGCAGCGAAGCCTATCTGCGGCTCGCGACCGAGGTCATCCAGCGCGAAAAGGAAATGCGCGCGAATTGATGTCGTGGCGCCTGGAAACGTGATCGGAAACGGAGAGCGACGTGGCGGCGAGAGGGTCTGGAGCGGCGGCAATGGCGGATGAGGCACGATCCCGGCTGGGCCGCGGCCTGGCGGCGCTGATCGGCGATGTCGGCGAGGAAAGCACCGCGACCGATCGCGCGGGCCCGAGCCGGTCCCAGCGGCGCGTGCCGGTGGAGTTCATAAAGCCCAATCCAAACAATCCGCGCCGGCACTTTTCCGATGCCGAGCTGGACGAGCTGGCGCAATCGATCCGCGAGCGTGGAATCATCCAGCCGATCGTGGTGCGGCAGCGGCCGGGCGCCAGGGACGCCTACGAGATCATCGCGGGCGAGCGCCGCTGGCGCGCCGCGCAGCGCGCTGGCCTGCACGAAGTGCCGATCGTGTTGCTTGAGGTCTCGGACGCGGAGGCGCTCGAGCTTGCGATCATCGAGAACGTGCAGCGCACCGATCTCAATGCGATCGAGGAGGCGAATGGCTATCAGGTGCTGGCGACGCAGTATCATCACAGCCAGGACGAGATCGCCCAGATCGTCGGCAAGAGCCGCAGTCACGTGTCGAACACGATGCGCCTCCTGAAGCTGCCCGAAACGGTTCAGGCCTACATCCATTCCGGCAAGATTTCCGCCGGCCATGCCCGCGCGCTGATCGGCCAGCCGAATCCGGAAGAGCTGGCGCACGAAATCGTCAGCAAGGGCATGAATGTCCGCCAGATCGAAGCGGTGCGTCAGGAGCAGGCGAAGACCGTCGGCAAGAAGGGCAAGGCAAGGGCCCGAACCCGCAAGGATCCCGATACGATCGCGCTGGAAAAGCGGCTTTCGGATTCACTCGGACTGGCGGTCGATATCGCGCATCGCGGGCGCGGCGGCCAGGTCCGCATTCGCTACAAGACCCTCGAACAGCTCGATGAGGTCACGCGGCGGCTGGAGCGCAATCGCTGAAGCGGCTCGCGGCTCGCTCCTCGGGATGACGGATGCGGGTGAGAGATTTCCAATCAATTCCTGCGCCGCGCGCTTTGCGCGATCCCGACCAGCGCACGCTGGGTCAAGGCCTCGGCGAGGTCGGACTGGCGGCGCGATTCCAAGAGCGTGTCGGAAAGCTGCGTGAAGACGCGCAGGAGCTTGGCGCTGCTCCATGTCGTGAGCGCCGTCTCGACCAAAGAACGCCGCCGGAAATGCAGCGGCGGCCGCGCGGCATTGATTGCCTGATCGGCCGAGGCGCCGGCGTCCACCATCAGCCGGAGCCTGTGAAGCAGGCCGGTCTGCCGCAAAGCCGCTAGCATGATCGTGCCGGGGCTGGTGCCGGCCGCGCGCGCCTTCTTGAAATGCAGTTCCACATCGGCGGGCTTGCCTGCAAACGCCGCATCGACGGCATCGTCGAGCGCCAGATCGGAGGCGTCGGCCACAATTGCGAAAACATCGTCGATGGTGATTTCCCCGCGGCCGTGCGCATAGAGAGCCAGCTTGCGAATCTCGCTGCGCGAGGCCTGCCGGTCGCCGCCGAGAAAGGGCATGAGCGCGGCGCGCGCATCCTGCATGATCGACAGACCGGCATTCTTCAGTTCTTCATCGAGAAGACGCGCGAGCCCGCTTGCGTCGTCGGCGTAGCACGCGATCGCAGCGGCGTTCTTTGCCTTTTCACAGATCACGCGCAGCGGCGCGGTCTTGCGCAGCTCGCCGGCCTCGATGACGACGCGGCAATCGGGCGAGGGCGCCGCCAGCAGCGCTTCCACGGCAGGCAGGATATTGCGCCCGCCGGCCTTGAGATGGACCGCGCGCCGGCCGCCGAACAGCGGCACCGTGTTGGCCTCTTCGACCAGCCGGTAGGGATTGCCGGTGAGATCCTCGCCATCGAGTCGGACCAGCGAGAAGGGATCGTTGGCGTCATCGACCGACGCCTGGATGAGCGCATCGGCCCGCTCGCCTACAAGCCCCGCGTCGGGGCCGAATATCAGGACGACGGGATGGCCGGGCCGTCTGAGATAGCTGTCCGTTTCCGAAGTCTTCAGCGCCACCATGACGCCGCGCGCTCAGGTGCCGGCGAGGAAATGCGACGCCAGCCGCTGCTGAATACTGCTGGCAATCTCTTTCGAGGCGCGATCCTCGGCATCGCGCAATCCGCGCGCCTTCGCAAAACGCTGCTGCTCGCCCGGAATATCGTAGGACACGCGCGAGAAGGTGCGGCCGGTGACGACCACGCGGTTGGTGGCAATTTCAGTGAGCGAATAGGTGGCGTCAATGCCAAAGGTCTCGACCTCGGGGCGCCCCGTCGTGATGTCCTCGATGATCTCCGTACGGACGGGCGAGAGGTCGATCTTCAGTTTGTGGGTCGGATTGACCGCCGCGCCGCCGCCGGTGAGTTCGAAGATCAATGCGTTGCGGACCTGGACGCCGAGACGGGCAACCGGCGTCCCGTTCGGGGCCTCGATCGGCTCGACCTGGACCGCATTGAGAGCGCTTGCGACGCCCGGCCCCCCGAGCGGGGAGCGGCTGCCGTAAAGCGGCTGGAAGCAGCCACCGGTCGTCAGGGCAAGCGCCAGCGCGCCGAGGATCGCGCCTAAGCCTCTGATTCTGAGGGTATTTTCAGGCCACCACATTCACAATTCTCTGCGGCACAACAATGACTTTTTTAGGGGTCTTGCCGTCCAGCGCCTTTCTTACCGCATCAAGCGTTAAGACGGCAGCCTCAATCTCGGCATTGGCCGCATTCCGGGCGACCGTGACATCCGCCCGCTTCTTGCCGTTGACCTGGACGGGGAGGGTGATGGTGGTCTCGACCAGCAGTTCCGCCTCGACCTCAGGCCAGGGTTGAACCGAGACGAGGGTCTTGTGGCCGAGCGCGGCCCAGCATTCCTCGGCCAGATGCGGCATCATCGGCGCGAACAGCTGCACCAGGATGTCCGCCGCCTCGCGCGCTGCATAGGCGAAGTCGGGCGTGACGCCGCCTCTTGCGGCCGCATCGTCGAGCGCCTCGCCGAACGCGTTCGCAAACTCGTAGATGTGCGCCACGCACACATTGAAGTGCAGCCTGGCGATCTCCTGGGACACCCGCGACAGCGCGCGATGCGCGGCCTTGCGCAGCGCCATCGCCGGCTCGCCGAATTCCTGCGGCCGCTCGGCCGGCGCGTCCTTCGACACCTGCGATGCATCGCGAACCAGCCGCCACAGCCGCTGCAGGAAGCGCGCGGCGCCCTGCACGCGATCCTCGGTCCAGTTGACATCGCGCTCCGGCGGCGAATCCGACAGCATGAACCAGCGCGCTGTGTCGGCGCCGTAGGTGGTGATGATCTCGTCCGGGTCGACCGTGTTGCGCTTGGACTTCGACATCTTCTCGATGCCGCCGATGGTGATCGGCTCGCCGGTCGCGATCAGGGTCGCGCGGCGCTGATCGTCCGCGCCTTCGATCCTCACCTCCGCCGGCGTGACATAGGTGCCGTCCGCCTTCTGATAGGTCTCGTGCACCACCATGCCCTGGGTAAAGAGCCCGTCGAACGGCTCCTCCATGCCGGCATGGCCGGTGATCTTCATCGCGCGCGTGAAGAATCGCGAATAGAGCAGATGCAGGATCGCGTGCTCGATGCCGCCGATATACTGATCGACCGGCAGCCATTCATCGACCATGTCGCGGTCGGTCGGCGCGGTCTCGATCCAGGGATCGGTAAAGCGCGCGAAATACCACGACGAGTCGACGAACGTGTCCATCGTGTCGGTCTCGCGCCTTGCCGGCCCGCCGCATTGCGGACAGGCGACATGCTTCCAGGTTGGATGGCGGTCGAGCGGATTGCCCGGCTTGTCGAATTCGATGTCGTCGGGGAGCCGCACCGGCAGATCCTTGACCGGCACCGGCACGACGCCGCAGGCCTCGCAATGGATGATCGGGATCGGACAGCCCCAATAGCGCTGGCGCGAAATGCCCCAGTCCCGCAGGCGGTAATTGATCTGGCGCTCCGCGACCGGCGCATTGCCGCGCGTCTCCTTCTCCAGCCGCTTCGCGACCTCCTCCTTCGCCTGCTCGATGGTCATGCCGTCGAGAAAGCGCGAATTGATCATGCGGCCGGGACCGTCATAGGCCGTGTCGGTGATGACGAAGGTCTTCGGGTCCTGGCCTTCGGGGCAGACCACCGGGATATTGCCGAGATTGTACTTGTTGACGAAATCGAGGTCGCGCTGGTCGTGCGCGGGACAGCCGAAGATCGCGCCGGTGCCGTAATCCATCAGGATGAAGTTTGCGACATAGACCGGCAAATGCCACGCCGGATCGAAGGGATGGATCGCCCTGATGCCGGTATCGAATCCCTGCTTCTCGGCCTTGTCGATGATTTCCTGCGCAGTGCCCTGCCGCTTGCACTCGGCGATGAAGGCGGCAAGCGCGGGATTTTTCGCCGCCGCCGCGGCGGCGAGCGGGTGATCGGGGGAGAGCGCCATGAATTTCGCGCCGAACAGCGTGTCCGGGCGGGTGGTGAAAATCTCCAGTTCGCTCTCGCCGTTCGGCACCGTCCTGGGGTCGAGCGCGAAGCGCACGAGCAGGCCTTCCGAACGGCCGATCCAGTTGCGCTGCATCAGCCGCACCTTGTCCGGCCAGCGCTCCAGCGTGTCGATCGCGTCCAGCAGGTCCTCGGCGAAATCGCTGATCTTGAAGAACCATTGCGTCAGCTCGCGCTGCTCGACGAGCGCACCGGAGCGCCAGCCACGCCCGTCGATCACCTGCTCGTTGGCGAGGACGGTCTGGTCGACCGGGTCCCAGTTCACCTTCGACTGCTTGCGCTCGACCAGTCCCGCCTTGAGGAAGTCGAGAAACATGCGCTGCTGGTGCTTGTAGTAGCTCGGATCGCAGGTCGCGATCTCGCGCGACCAGTCGAGCGAGAGCCCCATCGACTTGAGCTGCGCCCTCATCGCGGCGATGTTGGCATAGGTCCATTCCTTGGGATGCACCTTGTTGGCCATCGCGGCGTTTTCCGCCGGCATGCCGAACGCATCCCAACCCATTGGATGCAGGACGTTAAATCCCATCGCGCGCTTGTAGCGGGCGACCACGTCGCCCATCGTGTAGTTGCGCACATGGCCCATATGGATGCGCCCCGAGGGGTAGGGGAACATCTCGAGCACGTAGTATTTCGGCCGAGGATCGGAGTTCGGGCTGGAGAATATGCCCTGCTCGTCCCAGACCTTGCGCCAGCGCGGCTCGGCTTCCTGGGCGTTGTAACGCTCTTGCATATCGAGTTCGTCGGCTGTGTTCGGGGCTGTACGGGGGCCTCTACGGCCCGCCGGAAAGGACACGAAATCCGCCGTTCGGTCAATGTTCTGGATCGGCCGCGCGGGAGCCGCTATGAGGGCGTCCCATGTCCGAAGCCGCCGACCCCGCCGCAGCGCTTGCCGATGTCCGGCGCAACATCGCGCGCGCCTGCGCCGCGGTGAAGCGCGACCCCGCGGCGGTGACGCTGATCGCGGTCTCGAAAACCTTCGGCGCGGAGGCGATCGAGCCCGTGATCGCGGCCGGCCAGCGCGTATTCGGCGAGAACCGCGTGCAGGAGACCAGGGCCAAGTGGCCGCCGATTCGCGCGGCGCACCCGGACGTGTCGCTGCACCTGATCGGCCCGCTGCAATCCAACAAGGCCAGGGAGGCCGTGCAGCTGTTCGACGCCATCCACTCGGTCGACCGGCCGAGCCTGTGCGAGGCGCTGAAGAAGGAGATCGGCAAGCAGGGCCGCGCGCCCACCTTGTTCGTCGAGATCAACACCGGCGCGGAGGCGCAGAAGGCCGGCGTCCTTCCGCAGGACGCCGACGATTTCCTGAAAGCCTGCCGCGAGACCTACGGCCTGACGATCTCCGGCCTGATGTGCATCCCCCCGCTCGACGACGCGCCCGCGCCGCATTTCGCGCTCACGGCGAAAATCGCCGCGCGCAACGGGTTGAAGCTCCTGTCGATGGGCATGAGCGCGGATTACGAGACCGCGATCGAATTCGGCGCGACGCATGTGCGCGTCGGCAGCGCGATCTTCGGCGGGCGGCATTAGAGCGCCACACCCGTCATGCCCGGCCTTGTGCCGGGCATCCACGTCTTGGCAACATCTCAGCAAGGAAGACGTGGATGGCCGGGACTAAAAGGGCGTTCACGCCCGTCTTCGACGGGCTATGCCCGGCCATGACGAGTGCTAAATCTGGCTTCACCCCGCCCCACTCAGCCGCGGCTCCATCAGTCCACCCACCCGCTGCGTGACGATCATCAGCACCGAGACCACGACGAACAAGGCCAGCGTTCCGGCGAGCAGCGAATAGGTTTCGAGGCCGAGCAGCACATAGAGAAAGGCGAACAGGCTTCCGAGCATGGCGGCAAAGATCGCAGCCGGCCCAACGCGCTTCGTCACCGCCGCCGTGTAGAGCGAGGATTGCGCGAGCACGAGCGCTGCGCTCACGACATAGCCGGCCGTGTAGCCGATGAATTCGCTGAGCGAGAGCAGCAGCAGCGAGAACAGCGAGAGCGAAAGCCCCAGCAGTCCGTATTGCAGCACATGGATGCGGACATGCGAGAGGATTTCGAAGAACAGATAGGTCGCGAACGACAGCGCGACGAAGAGCAGCGCGTATTTCCCGACGCGATTGATCATGCGGTAGATCGGCGTCGCCTCCAGCAGCGTGACGCCGAGCGTGGGGCCTTTCCAGTTCGCGGCGTCGGCGACATTGCTCGATGTCCAGATCCGTGCCTGTCCGAAATCCGACAATTGCCACTGCGCATCGAAGCTGTCGGACTCGACATTCGACGTGGCGGGGAGCGCCTCGCCCCAGAAACTCGGCGTCGGCCATGCGGACGCCACGCTCGCGGAAAAATTCTTCGCGATATTGGTGACCGCGAAGCTGCCGGTGCCGCGCAGCGCGATTGTGGTCTTGAACGCGACGCTCGTCGTGGCCGCCGCGTTGCCGTCGAGCTGGGCGCTTGCGAGCAGCAGCGTCGCGCCGCGGCAATCGGCCTCCTGGCGGATCGCCTCCAGGCAGGGCCGCCACGCGGTCGGCGCGCCGTTGATCTCGATCTGGTTGTCGGAGCGCAGCCCCGGAAGGCTCGCCTCGGCCCCGAAGGCGATGAAGGCCTCGTTCCACAGGAGGCGATTGCTCTTGTCGCTCAGGTATTCCTGCAGCCTCGTTGCATTCGGCACCAGGAATTCGCCGCTGATATCGACGGCGGATTCATAGACGATTGCAGAGAAGATGCCGCGCCTGCGCTCCTGCGGCGCCAGTTTCGCAACCATGTCGGCGCGCGTCGGCGCGATGCGCAGATATTGGCGGCTCCAGGTGTTCTGGATCGGAATGACGAGCGTGGGGGTGAGCAGGCGCTGCGCCGGTCCCCAGTTGCGCGTGAACTCGGACTGGACCTCGCGCTGGCGCTGCTCGCGCTCGGCGACAAGGCCGGACACCAGGAAGCTCGGAATGAGAGTCGCGAGCGCGATTCCCGTGATGAGCAAAATCTTCTCGATCGACAGGATTCCGGCGAAAGCCGGGCGCGGCTCTTTCGGAGCCGCGGGCGAGGCGGACGGCGTCTGCGTCATGGCAACTTGCTCCTTCGGTGATCTGATTTTTCAGTGCAGGGGGACGAGCGCGGCCGGCGTTGCGAGCCCGCCGAAGCGGCGTTCGCGGCCGCGGAAATCCGTGAGCGCGGCCGCCAGGTCGTCCGCGCCGAAATCGGGCCACATGGTCTCGACGAAGCGCAGCTCCGCGTAGGCGCTTTCCCACAGCAGGAAATCCGACAGCCGCTTCTCGCCTCCGGAGCGGATGAGCAGGTCCACGTCGCGGCCGTCGTCCTCGACGATCAGCCGCGCGAAATCCTCGCGCGTCGCGTTCTGCTCGGGCAACCACCGCCGCGCGGCCTCGACGATCGCATCGCGCGCGGAATAGTCGATCGCGATGCGCAAATGCAGCCGCCGGCCCAGCGCCGAGATCTGCTCGGCCCGCGCGATCTCCGCGCCGAGTCCGCGCGGCAGGCGGTCGCGCCGGCCGATCACGGTGAGACGGACGTCGCTCTCGATCAGCTCGTTCGTCCGCGTGCGCAGATAATGCCACATCAGCTGCATCAGCATGCGCACTTCCGCCTGCGGGCGCCGCCAGTTGTCGGACGAGAAGGCGAACAGCGACAGCGTTGTGACGCCGAGATCGGGCGCGGCGTCGACCACGCGACGGACCGCCTCCATCCCGGCGCGGTGGCCGGCCGCGCGCTGCATCCCGCGCCGCGTGGCCCAGCGGCCGTTGCCGTCCATGATGATCGCCACATGCAGCGGCTCGCGATTCTCCAAAGTATTTTGCATTGCAAAGTTTCTCCCCAAAAAAATGTCACACGGTCTTCAGCCGGCGCAGGGCCGGCGGCTGGTCGGCGCCCTTCGCCGCCCTCGCGGCATCGCGCACCACCTGCTCCAGCACGGCGAGATAATCGAGATAGCGCTGGCGGCCTTCGCGGGTGATCCGGCAGATGGTCTGCGGCCGGTTGCGGTCGTAGCCCTTCTCGATCTCGACCAGCTTCGCCTCCTGCAGCACCTGCAGGTGGCGGCTGAGATTGCCGTCGGTCAGCCCGCAGAGTTGCTTGAGGTCGCCGAACACGAGTCCTTTCGGATGCGCGACCAGCGAGGTCAGCACGGAGAGGCGCGCCTTCTCGTGAATGACGCGGTCGAGCCCGTCATAGGCGAACCGCGCGCCAGCCCCGCTCTTCGAATCACTCTTCGGCATCGGCGCTGTCCATGTTGAGGTAGAGAATGGCCGCCATCAGCAACTGGCCGATGCCGAACGGCAGGGCCATCGCCAGCGGCGAGAGCGCGTGGCTTTCGTTGGCGAAGGCGAGCACGCCGAGCCCGGTCGCGAGATACCAGACGGCGACCGCGAACATGGCGCGCGGAAGCGAGCGGCAGGCGGCGAACATGCCGAGGCTGACGATGAGCTGCCACAGGCCCGGCAGCATCCAGCCGTTCTGCGGCACATAGAGAAGAATGACGACGGTGAGCAGGATTCCGGCCGCGCCCGCCGGAATGAACTGCTCGATAGCCGAATGGATCATCTCGTCGGCGAAGCCGCGATGCAGGCGGCGCGAGCGCGCGATCATCTCGATGCCGACCATGATGACGGAGAGGATCGCGGTCGCGGTCCACAGTGCGACATAGTGCACGATGCCGGCTTTCGGATCGTCGAGCCAAAAACCCTGGAGCGCGCCGGTCGCGAGCGCGAGCAGTCCAGTCAGCGCGATCGTCGCCGGCCCGTAGCCGCGGAATTGCGTGCCGCGCGCCATCTGGTTGCGGATCGCCGAGATATCGGCCAGCGCCTTGTCGAGCTCCCGCATCGCCGCCCTCTTACTTTACAATGCAAAGTACACTCGCCGGCAAACCGGCGTCAAGGGTGGCGCGGATGAGCGGACAAGGTGAAAACAAGTCCGCACCCTTGAGCTATGCTGACTCTTGGGCGTCGCCGGGGATGAGCCGGCGGCAGCAAGCGGAGCGGCTCTCTGGTGTACCCGCTCCGCGCCTTCCGCTCCCGCGCCATCGCAGTGTCGAGAGGATGGCGCGCGTAGGCCGGCCGCAGGCTTGAAGCCGGGCCGGCCACCGGAGCATCGTTGAGAGCCCTTTCCCCAGTCCCGCCCCGGGTTCGCCCCCTCACCTGCCTCGCATTCGCCCGGCACCCTCTCCCCGCAGAGCGGGGAGAGGGAAAAGCCCGCACGAACATTGCTGACCATCACCGGGTGGCCTAGAGGCTCGGGCCGGGCGAAGCCGGGAAGGGCAGGCGGGCCGGGGCGTTCGGGATGACGGGAACGTGAGCAGGGAATAGCGTTGACAATCCGGGACTGACGAATTATTGAAATCGTCATTCTTCAGGGCGCCTCCTGCGGGATGCCCCTTTCGGAGCAAAAGTGGTGAATCTGCAGGTCAAGACCCGTCCGGAAGACACCCGCACCCGCATCATGGATGTGGCAGACGCGCTTTTCCGGCAGCTCGGCTTCGCCAAGACCACGGTCGCCGACATCGCCAGCCAGCTGCAGATGTCGCCGGCCAATGTCTACCGCTTCTTTCCCTCCAAGGAAGCCATCGTCCAGTCGATCTGCCGGCGCTGCCTCGGCGAGCTCGAGGAAAAGGCCTGGGCCGTCGGCCGCAGCCGTGGCCCGGCGGCCGACCGGATCGAGCAGCTGGTGCTCGAAGTCGTCCGCTATCACAAGGAGAACTTGATGGCGGAGAAGCGCGTCCACGACATCGTCCTGGTCGCGATCGAGAGCAACTGGGACGCTATCGAGACCCACAAGGACGTCATTCGCAATATCTGCGAGCTGATTCTGCGCGACGGCATCGCGACCGGCGAGTTCGAGGCGGTCGATCCCGCCGAGACCTCGCGGCTGATGATGCGCGCCTTCGTGGCCTTCATGCACCCGCTGCTGCTGGCGCATTGCGTGCAGCAGGAATTCGAGAACGACGCCGAGATCGATGCGGAAGCCCGCAAGACGGTCCGCTTCGTCCTCAACGCCATCACACCGCGGACCGCCCGGACCTGAGCCAATGACCGACCAGGCCGCCGTTTTCGCGTGTCCAAATTGTGACGATCTAAGACTTTCGTCAGTCATCACTTCTCAGTGAGGAAAGGGCTTCCGATGTCCACCCTCGATATCTGGTCCAGAACCGACAATCTCCCGGCCGCCTGTCTGCGGTCCTCCGCGGCCTGCACCATCGATGCAAATCAGCTCGGTTTCGTGCGGCTCGCGCGCCTTCCGGCTCAGCCGCTGTCGGATTGTGACTTTGCGCCCTCGCATCCGGTCGCGGCGCGGGCGGAGGGGAACGCCGGGTGCGGAATCCGGCATCGCTTGCTGCCTCCGCTTCTTTCTCTGGCAGCCCTGCTGATCCTCGCCGGCTGCGAGGCGCAGACCGCGCCCTCGGCGACGGTGGATCGCCCCGTGCAGGTGCAGCGGGTGACTTTCGAGAATCTGAATCCGAGCCGCGACTTCGTCGGCGTCGTGCGCGCGCGCTACGAGACCGATCTCGGCTTTCGCGTCGCCGGCAAGATGGTCGCGCGCTATGTCAATGTCGGCGATCGCGTCAAGTTGGGCGACGTGATCGCGCGGCTCGATCCGCAGGACCTGCGGCTGCAGGTGGAAAGCGCCGACGCCGAACTTGCGGCGGCGACCTCGAACCTGTCGCAGGCGAAGGCGGATTTCGAGCGCTACGAGACGCTGCGCACCCGTGGCTTCGCATCGATCGCCGATTACGAACGCAAGAAGGCCGCGAAGGACGAAGCCGAAGGCCGGCTCGAACGCGCGCGCCGCGCGCTCGATCTCGCGCGCAACCAGCTCGACTATGCCGACCTGAAGGCCAGCGCCGACGGCGTGATTACTGCGACGCTCGCGGAGCCTGGGCAGGTCGTCGCGCTCGGCCAGGCGGTCGCGCGGCTCGCGCACGACGGCGAGAAGGAGGCCGTGGTCGCGCTGCCGGAGACATGGCTCGGCGAGGCGCGCAAGGCCAGGGCGAGCGTGCGGCTGTGGTCCGACAAGGATCGCTCGTTCAGCGCGACGCTGCGCGAACTCTCGCCGCAGGCCGACACCGCGACGCGCACCTATGCCGCACGCTTTACCATCAGGGATGCCGACGACACGGTCGCCTTCGGCATGACCGCGACGGTAACGCTGTCCAATCCCGGCGAGGACCGCGCGGCGAAGCTGCCGCTCTCGGCGATCCTCAATCGCGGAACGGGGCCGCAGGTGTTCGTCGTCGACGATACCAATGCGCTGGTGTCGCGGCCGGTGCAGGTCGCGGCCTTCACCGAGGAATCTGCGCTGGTCACGGGCGGCCTTCGCGACGGCGACAAGGTCGTGACGCTCGGCGTGCAGAAGCTCGAGGCCGGCCGCAAGGTCCGCACGCTCGAGTCGCAGTGATGCTTCCGGCGTCCCGTCCGCGGGGGCGCCTGCCGGTGCGAGGGGCGGACATGTCAATCCCCTCGGGCGTGAAGGTCCCTCGCCCGGCTTCTGTACACGGCAATCAGCCAGCGGATCACGGGGTGCGACATGCAACGCTTTAATCTTTCCGAATGGGCGATCACGCACCGCGCGCTCGTGCTGTTCATGATCGTCCTGCTCGCGGGCGCGGGGCTTTTCTCGTACTTCAAGCTCGGCCGCGCGGAGGACCCGTCCTTCACGATCAAGACCATGATCGTGAACGTCGCCTGGCCGGGCGCGACCGCGACCGAGATGCAGAAGCAGGTCGCCGACAAGATCGAGAAGAAGCTGCAGGAACTGCCCTATATCGATCGCGTCGAGAGCTATGCGCGGCCGGGCGTGGCCTTCATCCAGGTGATACTGCGCGACACGACGCCGCCCTCGCAGGTCAAGTATCTCTGGTATCTCGTGCGCAAGAAGGTCGCGGACATCCGGGGCGAATTGCCGGCGGGCATCGTCGGGCCGAATTTCAACGACGAGTACGGCGACGTCTATTCCGTCATCTACATGCTCACCGCCGACGGGCTCGGCATGGCCGAGCTCAAGACGCAGGCCGAGGATATCCGCCAGCGGCTCCTGCGCGTGCCGGACGTCAACAAGGTCGACCTGATCGGCGAGCAGCCGGAGAAAATCTACATCGAGTTCAGCCACGCGCGGCTCGCGACGCTCGGCGTCACGCCGCAGCAGATTTTCGACAGCGTGGCGCGGCAGAATTCCGTGGTCGCCGCGGGCGCGGTCGACACCAATGCCGACCGCATCAACATCCGCGTCACCGGCGCGTTCTCGGGCGTGGATGCCATCGCGGCGGTGCCGGTCGAGGCCAGCGGGCAGATTTTCCGGCTGGGCGATATTGCCAACGTCAAGCGCGGCTACGAGGACCCGCCCGCCTTCGTCGTGCGCGCGGGCGGCAAGCCCGCGCTCGGGCTCGGCATCTCGATGCAGGACGGCGCCAACATCGTCACGCTCGGCGAGAACCTGAAAAAGGCGATGGCCGGCATCACCGCCGAGCTGCCGGTCGGGATCGAGGTCACCCAGATCGCCGACCAGCCGCATATCGTCGAGGAATCGGTGTCCGAATTCATCAAGACCTTCGGCGAGGCGCTCGCGATCGTGCTGTTCGTGAGCTTCCTCTCGCTCGGCTGGCGCACCGGCATCGTGGTCGCGCTGTCGGTGCCGCTGGTGCTCGCGATCGTCCTTATCGTGATGTACTCGGCCGGCCTCGATCTGCATAGGATCACGCTCGGCGCCCTCATCATCGCGCTCGGGCTGCTGGTCGACGACGCGATCATCGCGATCGAGATGATGGTCGTGAAGATGGAGCAGGGCTTCGACCGCGCGAAGGCCGCGACCTTCGCCTGGACCTCGACCGCCTTCCCGATGCTGACCGGCACGCTGGTCACGGCCGCCGGCTTCCTGCCGGTCGGCTTCGCGCGCTCGAGCTCGGGCGAATATGCCGGCGGGATTTTCTGGGTGGTGGGGCTCGCGCTCGTCGCGTCGTGGTTCGTGGCGGTGGTGTTCACGCCCTATCTCGGCTTCAAGCTGCTGCCGGACATGAAGAAGCACGGCGCCCACGCCAACCCGGACGCCATCTACGACACGCGCATCTATCGCATGCTGCGCCGGGTGATCGCCTTCTGCCTGCGCTGGCGGGTTACCGTCGTTGCGCTGACCGTCGCGATGTTCGTGGCCTCGATTGCCGGCTTCGGCTTCGTGCAGCAGCAATTCTTTCCGACCTCAACCCGCTCGGAGCTGTTCTTCGAGATGCGGCTGCCGGAAGGCTCGTCGATCCGCGCCACGGAAGCGGCGGCGAAGCAGGCCGAGGCCTTGCTCGCGCATGAGCCCGATGCGGTGACCTACACGACCTATGTGGGACAGGGCTCGCCGCGCTTCTGGCTCGGCCTCAACCCGGTTCTCCCCAACGCGAATTTCGCGCAGATCGTGATCGTGACCAGGGACCTCGAGGCGCGCGAGCGGCTGAAGGCGAAGCTCGAAAAGGCGATCGCCGACGGCGCGGTGGGGGAGGCGAGGGCCCGCATCGACCGCTTCGTGTTCGGACCGCCGGTCGGCTTCCCGGTGCAGTTCCGGGTGGTCGGTCCCGACCCGCTGCAGGTGCGCAAGTATGGCGAGCAGGTGCGCCAGGTGATGGCGCAGAACCCGAAGCTCGTCGATCCGCATCTCGACTGGAGCGAGCAGGTCAAGTCGATCCGGCTGGAGGTGAACCAGGACCGCGCCCGGGCGCTCGGCCTGACGCCGCAGGACGTGGCGCAGACGCTGCAGACGCTGCTTTCCGGGCTGACGATCACGCAGTATCGCGAAGGCATCGAGCATATCGATGTCGTGGCGCGGGCGGTGTCCGCCGAGCGTCTCGATCTCGACAGCCTGCCGACGCTGACGATCGCCTCGCGCAACGGCGTGGCGGTGCCGCTGTCGCAGGTCGCGCGGCTGCATTACGAATACGAGGAGCCGATCCTGTGGCGGCGCAACCGCGATCTGGTGCTCACCGCGCGCGCCGACATCGTCGACAATGTGCAGGCGCCGGACGTCTCCAGAGAAATCCTGCCGAAGCTGCAGGGCATCAAGGATGCGCTGCCGTTCGGCTATCGCATCGAGACGGGCGGCTCGATCGAGGAAAGCGCCAAGGCCAATGTCGCGCTCGCCGCGGTGTTTCCCGTGATGGCCGTGGTCATGCTCGCGCTGCTGATGATCCAGCTGCAGAGCTTCTCGCGGCTCGCGCTGGTGTTCCTGACCGCGCCGCTCGGCCTGATCGGGGCGACCGGCGCTCTGCTGATCGCAAACAAGCCCTTCGGCTTCGTGGCCCTGCTCGGCCTGATCGCGCTTGCCGGCATGATCATGCGCAACACGGTCATTCTCGTGGATCAGATCGACCGCGACATCGCGGCCGGGCACGCGCGCTACGAGGCGATCCTTGACGCGACCGTGCGCCGCGCGCGGCCGGTGGTGCTGACCGCACTCGCCGCCATTCTCGGCATGATCCCGCTCGCCGGCAGCCTGTTCTGGGGGCCGATGGCGATCACCATCATGGGTGGTCTCCTTGTGGCGACCGTCCTGACGCTGCTTGTCGTGCCCGCGCTCTACTCGCTGTGGTTCAGGGTCCGGGAGCACGAGACGATGGCGGCACTCCCTGCCGAGAGTGAGGGGCACGCCGCCATCGCAATGCGCATCGCGGCGGAGTAACGCTCCGCCGCTTCGCGCCTACACCAGCACGAAATCCTGCAGACCCAGCTCGGGCGCGCCGGCGAGGGTTGCGAAGGCGACCGCCGCCGCGCCGCCCTTGCCGTCGGCGTCAAAGGAGAGCGCGCCGGTCGCGGTGTTGTAGAGGAAGCACGGCGCTGCGCCTGCCTTCGGCGTGCTGCCGGCGATGAAGTCGAGGTCGTAGAGGCTCCCAATGCCGAACCCGGCCGCAGACAGTCCGATCAAATCCTCACCCGTGGTGAAGTCGAGGATGGTGTCGCGCTTCTCGGCAAGGCTCTGGAATACGAACACGTCGTAATCGCCTGTGATCTGATAATCGATATTGGCGACCGCCTCATACTCGCTCATGACGCGCTTGAAGGCTTGCTCTTCGGCCGCTGTCCAATAGGCGCCCGTTCCGTCCTTGCCGCCGGGGCGGATGTCGCCGACTGCGAAGGCGACGCGGATCGGTGTGCCGCCCCAGGCGTAGCCGGAAATCAGACTGTCGAGATAGGGATTGCCGTAGCCCGATTCTGCGATCTTGATCTGCGCGGCCATGTCGTTCCCCTTCCACGAGGTCCACTGAATCTGGCGCTCCTGAACATGGGTCGCGGGGGTTAGGCAGGGCGTGTGTGAGCGCGATCACGGGCGGGCTGAGCGCTGTCACCGCGGGAACTGCACGATCCGGCCGGACCGGCACCGCAACGTCGGACATGTTCGCCGCCGACAACACGCTCTATATTGAGGGCTCGCGATCGCCCGGGAATGAGAGAGTGCCGAGCTTCCTCGCCAACACCGCCAATGTGGTCGTGCGGATCGCCGGGCTGCGGCGGCAGTTCGCGCACGAGGATGCGCGCGCGCGCCATGTCGCACGCGGTGGCGCCAGGACTCCTGCGCGTCCTTCCGCCGCGATGCGGCGCAGGTTCGACATCGCGGTCGAGGCGAGACACGGTCACGAGGTCTACACGGTGGCGCCGCGTTCGGGTTCGCCGGGCGGCCATGTCGTCTATCTGCATGGCGGCGCCTATGTGAATCCCATCTCGCGCTGGCACTGGGCCTTCATTGCGCGGCTCGCCGAAAGGCTCGGCATGACGTTCACCGTCCCGCTTTATCCGCGCGCGCCGGAGCACGACTGCGCGGCGGCGAGCGCATTCCTGCTGTCGGTCTATGGCGACCTCGTCGCGTCGCGCGATGCGTCCGATCTCGTCGTGATGGGCGATTCCGCCGGCGGCGGACTCTCCCTGTCGCTCGCGACGCAGGCGCGCGCGGCGAAGCTTCCGGCGCCGGCGGGGCTTGTGCTGGTGTCGCCCTGGCTCGACGTGGCGGTGTCCGACCCGGCGCAGGAGCGGATCGAGAGGCTCGATCCGCTGCTGATGCGGCGGGGCCTTGCCGCAGCCGGGCGGTGGTATGCCGGAACGATGGCGACGCACGACCCGCGCGTCAGCCCGATCCACGGCGACCTTGCCGGCCTGCCGCCGACCTTGCTGTTCTGCGGCACGCGCGACATCCTGCTCAGCGACGCGCGGCGGCTGGTGGCG
>JACAEG010000053.1 GCA_013388965.1 Pseudorhodoplanes sp.
CCGGCCCGCCTCGACGATCCGGTCTGCCTGCTCCAGCGTGACGTTCATGTTGCCTCCCCGCCCGTCCTTGCGGAGAAGCCTAGAATCGCTTGCGCGCTTGCGCCAGCCTAATGCCCGCCCTTGAGCGCGAACCGGCGGCCGGCAAACTTCCGCCGCCACGCCGCCCACCAGCGCTTGCGCTTCTCGGCCATGTTGGCGATCAGCATCAGCGCGGCAGGCGTCACGATCAGCGTGAGAACGGTCGCAAAGCCAAGCCCGAACACGATCGCGGTCGAAAGGCTGATCCACCATTGCGTCGCCGGCGCGCCCACCGTCACCTCGCGCAACAGGAAGTCGAGATTGATACCGAACGCGATCGGCAACACGCCGAGGATGGCGGTCACCGCCGTCAGCACCACCGGACGCGCGCGCTCCCGGCAGGTCTCCAGGATGGCATCATAGGCCTCAACGCCCTCTCGCCGCAGCCGGTCGTAGGTGTCGATCAGCACGATGTTGTTGTTCACGATCACGCCGGCATTGGCGATGATGCCGATGCCGGTCATGACCACGCCGAAAGCCTGCCCCATGAACAGCAGCCCGATCAGCACGCCGATGGTGGAGAGCAGGATCGCGGTCAGAATCAGGCCGACCGAGGTAAGCTTGTTGAACTGCGCGAGCAGGATCGCAAAAATGAGGAAGATCGCGGTGCCGAAGGCGCCGATCAGAAATGCACCGGCTTTTTCCCGCTCCTCGTCCTCACCCTTCATCTTGAAGGTGACACCGGGTCCGAGATCGGTCTGCGAAAGCTCGCGGGCGATGTCTTCCTGCACCTTGGCGCTCTGCACGCCTTCCGGCACGTTGGCGGACACCGTCATCACACGATTGCCGTTGACGCGGTTGATATAGCCGGTGCGCGGCTCGGGCAGGCGCTGGACAAAATTGCCGATCGGCACATGACCGGAAGGAGTCTGCACGCGCAACTCGTCGATCTGGTCGAGGCTCCTGCGGTCTTCCGGGAAGCGCAACAGGATGTCGACTTCCTTGTCGGTCTGCGATGGCCGGTATTCCGTGATTTTCAGCCCGTTGGTCACGAGCTGCACGGCGGAGCCGACCGTATTCACGCCCGCGCCGTACTTTGCGGCCTCTGCCTTGTCGACCTCGATCTTCCAGTCGATGCCCGGCAGGGGCAATCCGTCGTCCAGATCGCGGATGTCCGGGCGCTGCGCGAGCATGGCGGCAACCTTCCTGGCAACCGCGGGCAGGACGTCGGGGTCGAGCGCGCCGAGTTGCACCTGGATCGGCTTGCCGGTTGGCGGACCCGCGCGCGGCGCCGTCACCTCAACGAGGACGCCCGGGATGTCGAGCGTCTTTTCGCGGATGGCGTCCATGATCTCGTGACCGGAGGGTCGCGTCTTCCAGTCCGCGAACTCGAACTGGATGATGGCAATCGTGTCCTCGGTGATTTCGGAAGAGCCCCGCGGCTGCTCTCCGACGCGGGTATACACCGTCTGCAGCGACGGAAATTGCAGCACGCGCTTCTCGATCTCGGCGGCAATGCGGTCCTTTTCCTCGAGCGAGATGTTGCCGCGGCCGTGGATGATGACCTGGCCGTAATCCGGCTCGACATTGGGGAAGAATTCGACGCCGCGGCCAAGCTTGGCATAGGCCAGCTGCACGGCGATCAGCACGAAGCCCGCCAGCGCAAGCGTCGCTCCCGGACGGCGCAGCGCCAACTTGACCGTGCGCATGTAGAAGCCGGTATCGGCGATCCGTTCGCCATGCGGGATCGGGGCAGCCTTGCCGAGCAGCGCGCCGAGCGTCGGCGTGAAGAACAGCGCCACCACGAGCGAGGCGGTCAAGGTCGCGATCAGCGTGATCGGCAGGTATTTCATGAACTCGCCAACCACGCCCGGCCAGAACAGCAGCGGCGAGAAGGCGGCGACCCGCGTCGCGGTCGCCGCGATCACGGGCCCCGCCATGCGCTTGGCAGCAAGCGAATAGGCCTCCTTCGGCGGCATGCCTTCGCTCATCCGTCGTTCGGCGAATTCGGAAACGATGATGGCGTCGTCCACCAGCATGCCGACCGCAAGAATTAGCGAGAACAGCACGACGATGTTGACCGTCAGCCCCGCGAGGTAAAGGCCCAGCACCCCGGCGAGGAACGAGGCCGGAATCGCGATGCCGATGAACAGCGAGGCGCGGAATCCGAGCGCGAACAGGATGATGACAACGACGAGCAGCACGCCGGTCGCAACCGAATTCTGCAGGTCGGCCA
The DNA here is from genome assembly GCA_013388965.1 of Pseudorhodoplanes sp. Taxonomy (GTDB): domain Bacteria; phylum Pseudomonadota; class Alphaproteobacteria; order Rhizobiales; family Xanthobacteraceae; genus Pseudorhodoplanes. The sequence goes on from JACAEG010000053.1 coordinate 2,255, forward strand.
GCATCTGGCGAATAACCTTGGACTTGTCCTGCGTGTAGACGACCTGCACGCCTTCGGGCCAGGTCTGCTTGAGCTTCTCGACGGTCGCCTTCACGCCATCGACGGTGTCGATCAGGTTCGCCCCGATCCGCTTCGACACCTCGATGGTCATGGCCGTCTGGCCGTTGACGCGCGTGATCGAGGTCGCGTCCTTGAAGGTCGGCTTTACGCGCGCGATGTCGCCGAGCGTCACGGCGGCGCCCTGCGAGGCGACCACGGGATTCTTCAGCATGTCGGAGGGCCGCTCGATCAGCGCGGGGACCTTGACCGCGAAGCGACCCGTCGCGCCCTCCAGCGCGCCCGCCGCCACGAGGCTGTTGGAGGCCTGCGTCGCGCTCGCGAGCTGGTCGAGCGAGATGCCATAACTCTTCATCAGCATCGGTTCGGCGATGATCTCCACCGCCTCGTCGCGCGCGCCGCGCAATTCCGCCGAGAGGACGCCCGGCGCCTGCTCGATCGCATTCTTTGCGTTGCGTGCGATGCCGAGCAGCGACCGCTCCGGCAGCGAGCCGGTGAGCCCGATCACGATCACCGGATAGAGAGAGAGGTTGACCTCCTGCACCACCGGCTCGTCGGCGTCGCGCGGCAGATCGCGCTTGGCCTCGTCGACCTTGGCGCGCACGTCCGCGAGCGCCGACTTGGAATCGAAGCCGGCCTCGAACTCCATCAGCACATAGCCGCCGCCCTCGAAGGCGGTGGAGCGCATCTCCTTCACATTGCCGATCGACTTCAGCTTGGTTTCCAGCGGCCGCAGCAGCAGGCGCTCGGCGTCCTCGGGGCTGATGCCGCGCTGGGAGAGGAGCGTATAGATGATCGGAATCTTGACGTCGGGCTCGGACTCCTTGGGTATCGTCTTGTACGCCACGAAGCCCGCGACTAGCAGGAAGATCAGTGTCGCGATGGTGAGCCGCGCATGGCTGATGGCGTAGTCGATGAGCGCAAACATGGGCCGCTGCCTCAGCGATGCGCGGTGGCGGCTTCGACGGGCACCGCCTCGACGATCTGGCCCTCACGCACGAAATCCTGGCCCTGCACGATCACCCGCGTGCGATCAGGCACGCCGGCAACCCAGATCGAGCCGGTCTCGTCCTCGACAAGCGAGACAGGATGGAACTCCACCTTGCCGGCTTCGCCGACCGCGCGCACGCCGAGATCGCCGCCGGTGGAATAGGTCAGCGCCGAACGCGGGAGCCGCGTCGCCGGCGACGGGGCAAGCG
>JACAEG010000122.1 GCA_013388965.1 Pseudorhodoplanes sp.
GGGCAAGCGCGTGCTGCTGATCGGCTGCGACCCGAAGAGCGATACGACGTCGCTGCTGTTCGGCGGCAGAGCCACGCCAACGATCATCGAGACCTCGGCGCGCAAGAAGCTCGCTGGCGAGGAGGTCAGGATTTCCGACGTGTGCTTCAAGCGCGACGGCGTGTTCGCGATGGAGCTGGGTGGGCCGGAGGTCGGACGCGGCTGCGGCGGTCGGGGAATCATTCACGGATTCGAACTGCTGGAGAAGCTCGGCTTTCACGAGTGGGGCTTCGACTACGTGCTGCTCGACTTTCTCGGCGACGTGGTCTGCGGCGGCTTCGGCCTGCCGATCGCGCGCGACATGTGCCAGAAGGTGATCGTTGTCGGATCGAACGACCTGCAGTCGCTCTATGTCGCCAATAACGTCTGCTCGGCGGTCGAGTATTTCCGCAAGCTCGGAGGAAATGTCGGCGTTGCCGGCATGGTGGTGAACAAGGACGACGGGACCGGCGAGGCGGCGGCCTTTGCCCAGGCCGTCGGCATTCCGATCCTGTCAGCCATTCCGGCCGACGAGGACATCCGTCGCAAAAGTGCGAACTACGAGATCATTGGCAGGCCCGGCGGTCGCTGGGGGCCGCTGTTCGAGGAACTGGCGACCAATGTCGCAGCTGCCCCTCCGGTGCATCCGAAGCCGCTGACGCAGGACGCTCTCCTCGGCCTGTTCAAAGGCGATGCCGTCGGCCGCGGCGTGGTGCTCGATCCGGCATCGTTCGAGGACATGTGCGGCGGTGTGGTGATGGAGAAGCCCTCGCTCGAAGTGGTCTACGACAAGGTCTAGCGGAAGCGGGGCGTCATTATTCCATGACAAGCTTGCACCAATTGGTCGAAGACGCAGTGAGGACGACGGGCGACGTTGCCCGCGACTCGACCGAGCGGATGCCGATTTCCATCGGCGATGCGAGTTTTGCGGCGGCACTCGATCCGGCGATGCAAATCAAGGCGGCGGCGCTCAAGGGCGACGGCGCGGGATGCCATGCCGGCAAGGACGAGATGCGACGTGCGGCGGCAGCGGCCGGAAAGAGCGAAACGCTCGATCGCTATGCCGCCGATTATCCCGCCGGTCCGCACGACCAGCCGCAGAGCATGTGCCCGGCTTTCGGATCGTTGCGGGTCGGCCTGCGCATGCGGCGAACCGCGACCATTCTCTCAGGCTCGGCTTGTTGCGTGTACGGCCTGACTTTCACGTCACATTTCTATGGCGCGCGCCGCACCGTGGGCTACGTGCCGTTCAATTCCGAGACGCTGGTCACCGGAAAGCTGTTCGAGGACATTCGCGAGGCGGTGTTCAAGACAGCGGATCCGGCCAAGTACGACGCGATCGTCATCACCAACCTGTGCGTTCCGACCGCCTCCGGCGTCCCGCTTCAGCTCCTGCCTAAGGAAATCAACGGCGTCCGGATCATCGGGATCGACGTGCCGGGCTTCGGCATTCCGACGCATGCCGAGGCGAAGGACGTGCTGGCCGGCGCGATGCTGCGTTATGCGCGCGAGGAGGTGGAGCAGGGGCCCGTTCAGGCGCCGCGCGCGGGCCGCAGCGAACGGCCGACGGTGACTTTGCTCGGCGAGATGTTCCCCGCCGATCCGGTCGGCATCGGCATGATGCTCGAGCCGATGGGCCTCGCTGCGGGCCCTGTCGTGCCGACGCGCGAATGGCGCGAACTCTATGCCGCGCTCGATTGCGCGGCTGTTGCCGCCATTCATCCGTTCTACACAGCGGCGCTGCGCGAATTCGAGACAGCCGGCCGCAAGATCGTCGGCTCGGCGCCGGTCGGTCACGACGGCACGGCCGCCTGGCTCGACGCAATTGCCGAGGCATGCGGCGTCGGCGCCGATGCGCTTGCGGCCGCAAAGAACAGAATGTTGCCGGCCATCAAGGCTGCGCTGGCGGCGCGCCCGGTGAAGGGCCGCATCACGCTCACCGGCTATGAGGGGTCCGAACTTCTGGTCGCGCGTCTGCTGATCGAGAGCGGTGCGGAACTGCCCTATGTCGGAACCGCGTGCCCGCGTACACGCTGGTCCGAGACGGATCGAGAGTGGCTCGAAGCCAGGGGCGTGAAGGTTCAATACCGCGCCTCGCTCGAACAGGACATCGCTGCTGTCCATGAATTCAAGCCGGACCTTGCCATCGGCACGACACCCGTCGTTCAGGCGGCGAAGGAAATGGCGATACCCGCGCTCTACTTCACCAATCTGATCTCGGCGCGCCCGCTCATGGGCGTGGCCGGGGCGGGATCGCTCGCGCAGGTTGTCAACGCCGCGCTCGGCAACAAGGCGCGGTTCGAAGCCATGCGCGAATTCTTCGAGGGTGTGGGCGACGGATTCGCAGCCGGGGTCTGGGAGAGCGAGCCAAAGGACCGCCCTGAATTCCGCGAGCGCTATCGGCGTCAGCTCGAAGCCCAGGCGAAAGCCCGCAGGTCGCTGGAGAGCGTGTGATGCTTGTTCTCGATCACGACCGCGCCGGCGGCTACTGGGGCTCCGTGTATGTCTTCACGGCGGTGAAAGGGATGCAGGTCATCATCGACGGCCCTGTCGGTTGCGAGAATCTGCCGGTCACGTCGGTCCTGCACTACACCGATGCGCTGCCGCCGCACGAACTGCCGATCGTGGTCACCGGCCTCGGCGAAGAAGAGCTCGGTCAGACCGGAACCGAGGGCGCCATGCGGCGCGCTCATCGCACGCTCGATCACAATTTGCCCGCCGTGGTCGTGACCGGATCGATTGCCGAGATGATCGGCGGCGGTGTCACGCCGGAAGGGACAAACATCAAGCGGTTTCTGCCCAGGACCATCGACGAGGATCAGTGGCAGAGCGCCAACCGCGCGATGGTCTGGCTGTGGACGGAATACGGCCTGAAGAAGGTTCCCGACCGCAAGCCGCGCAAGGAGGGCGAGAAGCCTCGCGTCAACATCATCGGGCCGATCTACGGCACTTTCAACATGCCGTCCGACCTCGCCGAAATACGGCGCCTGATCGAAGGTATCGGTGCGGAAGTGAACATGGTGTTTCCGCTCGGCAGTCACCTTGCCGATATCGCGCGACTGACCAACGCCGATGTCAATGTGTGCATGTATCGCGAATTCGGCCGCATGCTGTGCGAGGCGCTGAATCGGCCTTACCTGCAAGCCCCCATCGGCTTGCATTCCACCACAAAATTCCTGCGGGCTCTGGGCGGGTTGCTCGACCTCGATCCCGAGCCGTTCATCGCGCAGGAAAGGCACACGACCATCAAGCCGCTCTGGGACCTGTGGCGCTCGGTGACTCAGGACTTCTACGGGACGGCAAGCTTCGGGATCGTCGCGAGCGAGACCTATGCGCGGGGCGTCCGCCATTTCCTCGAGGAGGAAATGGGAATGGTCTGCAACTTCTCCTTCGCCCGGCGCGCAGGCGTGAAGCCCGACAACGACGCCGTGCGCGAAGCGATTCGCAATGCGCCGCCGCTCGTGCTCTTCGGCAGCTATAACGAGCGAATGTACATGTCGGAGGCGGGCGGGCGATCGGTCTACATCCCGGCCTCGTTTCCCGGCGCCATCATCCGCCGACATACCGGCACTCCGTTCATGGGCTATTCCGGCGCGACCTATCTCGTGCAGGAGGTCTGCAACGCGCTGTTCGACGCGCTCTTTCACATTCTGCCGCTTGGAACGGACCTCGATCGCGTGGAAGCGACGCCGGCGCGCCTGCAGCCGGATCTGCCGTGGAACGACGACGCCAAGTCCGCGCTCGATACGCTGGTCGAGTCGCATCCGGTTCTGGTCCGGATTTCGGCTGCAAAGCGTCTGCGCGATGCGGCGGAACGGGACGCGCGCCGCAACGGCGACGATCGCGTCACGGCGCAAAGCGTCGATCGCGCGCGCTCCGCGCTGATGGAAGGAAAGGCCGCATGAGTGGCCAGGCGAAACGCAGCTCAGGGAGGACTTAGTCATGGCTCTTGAAGCACATACACGGACAGGTCTGGACGAATCCTGGCGCACGAGCCGCACAGGACCGATTCTTCTCAGTGCAACGATTCTAGCGATGTTCATCGTGGTGACGTTCGTGTTTCGCCTCATGCCTTGGCATTGGGGCGATGCACGCCGCCGTTCGATTTTCGGTGAAGCCCGCGCGTCCACGGATCGGCTGATGCCGTTCCTGTACATGGGCTGACCGCTCGAGTTTCCGTCCGGCTCGCCGGGCGGAAAGTGCCGTGGTCCTCAAGGCTGCGGCAACCCTTGCCGCGCGGGATGTGCGCGGTAACGGCCGCAAGGCCAAACCGGAGTACCAACAATGGCTGCTGATCGAAGCGGCTCTCTGTCGGGGCTGACGGAATCTGAGGCGAGGGAGTTTCACTCCATCTTCGTCACCAGCTTCCTCATCTTCACAGCGATCGCCATCGTCGCTCACTTCCTCGTGTGGCAGTGGCGCCCGTGGTTGCCCGGGCCGAGGGGTTACGCATCCGTCGAGGACAGCGTGATCCAGTCGGCGAACTACCTGCTCTCGTTCGTAGCGTAGGAGGATAGACAATGTGGAGAATGTGGCTCCTGTTCGATCCGCGCAGAGCGCTGGTCGCATTGTTTACCTTCCTGTTCGCGCTGGCGCTGGTGATTCATTTCATCCTGCTCAGCACGAACCGCTTCAACTGGCTGGAGCCTCGCGCTCCTGCGGCCAGGACCGGAGAGCTGATCTCGCCTGCAGTACCGACGCTGGTTGCGGAAACCAGAATCGGCTGAAGGCAGATCTCACCCAAAGCGGACGGGGTTTGACTCGCAAGGTCTGCCCCGTCCGCTGACCGAGATGACGTTGCGGCTTGTCGCGCAGGCGGCTTGCCAACCGGAGGGCCCTTCAATGGCCATGCTCAGCTTTGAACCGAAATACCGTGTCAGGGGCGGCACTTTGATCGGCGGAGACCTGTTCGATTTCTGGGTCGGCCCCTTCTATGTGGGATTCTTCGGGGTGACGACGATCTTCTTCACCTTCGTTGGGGTCGCATTGATCCTCTACGGTGTGGCGCTTGGGCCAACCTGGAATCCGTTCCTGCTCAGCATCAATCCGCCGCCGGTCGAATACGGGCTGTCCTTCGCGCCGCTCGCGGACGGGGGTATCTGGCAGCTCGTGACGATATGCGCGATCGGGGCGTTCGGATCGTGGGCGCTGCGGGAAGTGGAAATCTGCCGAAAGCTCGGCATCGGGTTTCACGTTCCTTTCGCGTTCAGCGTCGCGATATTCGCCTATGTGTCGCTGGTCGTGATTCGCCCCGTGATGATGGGCTCGTGGTCGTACGGATTTCCGTACGGATTCATGAGCCATCTCGATTGGGTTTCGACCACGGGATACCAGTACGGCAACTTTCACTACAACCCCGCGCACATGATCGCGATCACGTTCTTCTTCACGACGTGTCTCGCGCTGGCGCTGCATGGCTCCCTGATCCTGTCCGCAACCAATCCCAGGAAGGGCGAAGTTGTAAAGACAGCCGAGCATGAAAACTCCTTCTTCCGCGACACGATCGGCTGGTCGATCGGAACGCTCGGGATCCATCGCCTTGGGCTCTTCCTGGCCTTGTCGGCCGGCTTCTGGAGCGCGGTCTGCATCATCATCAGCGGTCCGTCGTATCTGTGGCCGGAAGGCGAGCAATGGGTCAGCTGGTGGGATTGGTGGCTGCGGCTTCCGATCTGGTCGTCGAATTGAGGTCGGGGAGGACGTCATGGCCGAATATCAGAATATCTTCACCACTGTGCAGGTCCGCTCCGCCCTCTATCCCGGCGTGCCGGTCGTCGGCGGACCCTGGGTTCGCACGGGCGGCGGTTTTTCCTATTGGCTCGGAAAGATCGGCGATGCGCAGGTCGGGCCGTTCTATCTCGGCTGGACCGGGCTCGCGTCGCTGTTCTGCGGGTTCATCGCTATCGAGATCATCGGCCTCAACATGATGGCGTCGGTGAACTGGAGCCCGATCGAGTTCATGCGCCGGCTGCCCTGGCTGGCACTTGAGCCGCCCCTTCCGCAGCACGGTCTCTCGATCCTGCCGCCGCTGACGGAAGGCGGCTGGTGGCTGATCGCAGGCTTCTTCCTGACTCTCTCCATCCTGCTCTGGTGGGTGCGCGTCTATGTGCGGGCGCGGCTGCTCGGCATGGGCACGCATGTCGCATGGGCGTTTGCCTCGGCGATCTTTCTCTATCTGGTGCTCGGCTTTATCCGCCCGCTTCTGATGGGCAGCTGGAGCGAGGCCGTTCCGTTCGGGATCTTCCCGCATCTCGACTGGACCAATACCTTCTCGCTCAATCACGGCAATCTTTTCTACAATCCGTTCCACATGCTTTCGATCGCATTTCTCTATGGGTCGGCATTGCTGTTCGCGATGCACGGCGCGACCATTCTGGCCGTCACCCGTTATGGCGGCGAACGCGAGATCGAGCAGATCACCGATCGCGGCACTGCAGCAGAGCGCGCCGCCCTGTTCTGGCGCTGGACGATGGGCTTCAACGCGACCGTGGAGTCCATCCATCGCTGGGCGTGGTGGTTCGCCTGCCTCTGTACGCTGACCGGCGGAATCGGGATTCTTCTGTCGGGCACGGCGGTGGACAATTGGTACGAATGGGGTGTCAAGCATGGCTTGGCGGTGCGCTGAATGCCATGCCGGCACGTCACCCGGTCCGGCCAGTTACCTTTCTCCCCCATGCCGGACCGGGGGCGTGTGCGATGTCTCGTGCATCGGGCACCGGGATTGACTATTCTTCTCTCGCATCGGCCGCGCGCGGCCATTTCGAACCCCGCGCGGGCGGGCTTGAGGTGCAGATGGGATCGGTGGCATTCGACACTGCAGGGCTGACCTTCTCGGAGTCGTTGCGCGAGGGAACGCGGGCGCACCACCTCGAAGCGGAAAGATCCGGCATTGTCTTCGACATCCTTCGCAAACGCGCGAGTCGAAACGGCCACATGCTGCTGTTGCGCAACCTTTTGCCCGCCTATCGGGAAATGGAGGCGGGACTGGAGCAGCATCGAGACCGCTCGCCCGCCGGATTGTTCGCGGTACCCGCGCTCTACCGGACCCATGCGCTGGCGCGGGATCTTGCAAACCTTGCCGGAGACGCCTGGATCGACGCGCTACCGCTCCTGCCGGCGGCGGAAGCCTATGCGTCGCGCGTGAGCGCCGCTGCCAAGGGCGACGGCGGGCGATTGCTCGCGCATGCCTATGTTCGGTATTTCGGCGATCTCAGCGGCGGCCAGGCGCTGAAGGGATTGCTCGGCCGCACGCTGTCGCTCTCTGCGGAGCAAATGTCGTTCTACGAATTTCCCGCGATTTCCGATCCGCTGGCATTCAAGAACGAACTGCGCGCAAAGCTCGATCGCGCCGTCTCGGAGCTCGCAGACCCCGGCGATGTGATCGAGGAGGCGTGCGCGGCATTTCAGCTCAATATCGAGCTATCCAACGCAGTCGCTGCCGCAGCGCGAGAGAGCTAAGGCATTATCGCTTCAGTTCGAATTGCAGGTTGCGGCAATGTCATCTCTCGCTTCGGGAGAGGTCGAGGCGCGCAGCGCGTCGGGTGAGGGGTTGCCCAGCAAGAATCAGCATTCAGGCCCCCCCAACCGTCTCGCCGAAGGGGAGAGGGAACGGTCCTTCCATGCTGCGAAGCCATAGCTTTCAATCTCAAACGACCATGCTTCAGTCGTCCTTGCGTCCCGAACGCGCCGCGTGCCGGATCAGGTGATCGAGCACCTCGGACGCGCGATTGACCGAAGCGCGCACGCTTTCCAGCATCTGCAGCATGCGCGCATTGTCGACACCGTCGGAAATCTCCAGCGCCGCGAGCTGCGCGTTTTCGATCACGGACGACAACAGTCGCTGATATTCGAGATCGGGCTTGCCGCCCGTCTCTGTCCCCAGCGTCCGGGGCCGGTCGAGAATTTCCTCCTGAAAGCGGCGGCCTGCCTCTTCGGCCGCCTTGCGGTCGGCGATGTCCGTGAAGAGCAGCACGAAGCCGAGAATCCGGTCGGGCGACGAGAATACGGGATCGGCTCGGACCAGGACCGACCGTCTTTCTCCGGTTTCGCTCAGGATGTGAGCTTCGCCGCGCCAGGTGCGGCGAAACTGTACAAGCTCCCGCAAGCGTCTGCGCGCTTCCGCCTGATCCGCGAAAAAAACTGCGACGTCGCTCATCCATTCGAGATGCTTGTGCGAGGCGGGAAGGAGCTTTTCGAGCGCCTCGCTGTTCAGCAGGATGCGGCCGCGGTCGTCGCAAATGATGACCGGCTGCTCCGATATCTGGACCTGCCGGGTAACCTGCGCGAGCTGATCTTGCGCGATCAGCATACGCACCGATCTGAATTGCAGGACAACGTCTGCCACCGTTTCGCCGATCAGCCTCGCGGCCGACAGGTCGGCGGGAGTCCACGGCTCGGATTTGCCCTCGACGAGCTGATGCCATTGCGCGAAGGAGCGGCGGGGAGACAGATCGCTCGGATCGTTCCCGATCAGCACCGGCTCAAGGGGATCGCCGCCCCATGTGATCATGCGGATTCGCTCGGGTCTGAACCAGATAAGATATTCGCCCTTTGTGTCGGATACCGGCGTGGCCAGAACTCCCGTTGCAACCGACGTCAACGACGAGAAAGCCGGTTCGTCGATGCCGATCGAGGCGGTCGCAAAGACGCCGCTGCGAGGCATCTCGTCGAGCCAGTTCGCAATCTCGCGAAGCTGGTAGGTGCCGGGAACTTCGCCGGTCGCGAGAACCTGTCCTTCGAACAGAAGCGCGGCACCGCTCGCGCCAACCGGTTGCAGCAGCGATTGCGAATTGTCGAACAAGGCCTGACGCCAGTCTCCATCGCGCGAAATGGCCTCGATCATGCGCTGCTCGAGGCGGCGGACGGAAAGCTCCGCCTGAGCCTGCGCAAAACTCTCCAGCGCCGCGATGCGCGTTGCAACCGCTTCCGCCAGCAATTCGCAGGCTGCCCGCATTTCAAACGGCAGCGATCGCGGCTCGTAATGATGGCAAGCGACGAGGCCCCACAGCTTTCCGCCCACGACCAGCGACGCGACCAGCGTGGCGCCGACGCCCATATTCTTGAGATACTGAATATGGATGGGGGACATGCTGCGCAACCAGCACAACGACATGTCGAGGTCGCGCCCGGTAATCTGGCAGTGCCGGGGAACGATCGGAACCGACTTGTACGCAACGTCAACGAGAACGCGGACGCGGTTTCTTTCATATAGCTTTCGGGCGATCTGCGGAATGTCGGAGGCGGGATAGCGATTGCCGAGATACGGTTCGAGTTCCGGCTCGCGCCGTTCGGAAAACACCTCGCCATGACCCTCTTCATCGAAGCGGTAGACCATGACTCGGTCGTATCCAGTCAGACTCTTGAAGATGCTCGCTGTTTCCTCGCACAAGGCGCGCAGCGACGGCGAGTTCACGATCGTCGGCAAGGCGCGGCCTATCGGCTCCGACAGGTCCACGGGCGGACCGGCATGTTCGAGCTCGATCACCAGGCCGCCATCCACGGGTCGGTGAAGCAGCACGTCGAATTCGCGGGCGGGCTGGCCTGCGGTGCACCGAACCGCGATCGGTATCGTGCGCAATGGCTCGCTCAGATGGGCCCTGATGCGCTGCCCGATATTTCCGCCGAGGCTATCGATGCTGGCGCCCAGCAATTCCTTTTCGATGTTCAGGAACGCACCCGCATTGGCGCTCATCTGGACGATCACGATATCCGGCTCGCGCAGAACGAGCAGGGCGCCATGAGGCTGGATGGATCCGGCAAGGTGAATCTGCTCGCGCTCGCAATTGGAAAGATCGGCTTGGCCGAATGCGGGCAGGGGCAGATGTCGAGAGGTCACCGGCGCGATCTCCCGGGTTGAGTCATCCGTCCTTGGACGGCTCGGCTGAATCGTCGTCCAGACCGTATCGGTTGAGCTTCGCGTACAGACTCTGCCGGCTCAGGCCCAGGAGCTCGGAAGCCACCGTGCGATTGCTGTTCGAAAGCGCCAGGGCAGACTTGATGTAGTGTCTCTCGACCGCACCGACCGTATCCTTCACCAGCTTTCGCAGCGGGGTCTTGCCGACGCGCTCCGCCAATGCGCCCAGTTCAGAGCGAAGGCTCTTGTCCTCGCTGGCAATGCCGATGCGTCGCGTGACGTCCCGGATCAGGACTCCGATGAAATCTGGATCTGCATCGGCGCTTCCCGCAGCCGAAATCTCCACTTCGGTCGTGGTCCCCAGTTCTCCCTGGATCGTGGTTGAGAACAGGCGCACAAGCCGGTAGCGCTCCACATTTGCCAGCAGCACCGTCATGTCGGCGCCTGGGCGTGACAGCCATCGAGTCAGACGCTCGCCCAGCACCACGGTCTTGTTGCTCACTTCGACAAGGTCGAGGAAGGCGCGATTGACGCGCCTGATCACGCCTTGCGGGTCGAGGACTATGAATGCGTCGGGAAGCCGTTCGATCAGATCGTCAATTGAGATCGGATCGTTCTTTGCGAGGTCGGCCGAACCCGGCCAGCCCGGCGAAAGCTGAAGCAGCGCAACCGGGTTCGGCTCCATCGACATGAGCGAGGCGCGAACCAGCCAGGGCTTCTTGTCCTTGCCGAGATGCACGAGAATGCCTGGGGCCTTCCCCTGCTCGCGGACGCGACGCATCATCGCTTCGAATGACGGGCGATCCTCCGGGCTCACCTCGGGCGCGAAATCGCGTTGCGCCGCCATCGCCTGCTTCGTGTTTCCGAAGCCGAGCGCCTGAGTCGCGGCAGCGTTCACCTCCGCAATCTTCAGGGTGGCCGCATTGAGAAGAACGACCGGCTCCTGCGACGCATCGAACAGCATGCGATAGCGGGTTTCAACTTCGCGCAGCTTCCAGTAGTCGCGCTCCATCGCCTGCTGGGCCGCTATCAGCCGCGATTGCAGTTCGGCGACGGCCTGCAGATTCTTTCCGATCGCGAGCAGCCCCGCCTTGCCGCCGAGCAGGACCGTCGTGTATTCCATCGGGAGTTCAAGGCCGCTTGGAAAGCGTTGCGTGACCTGCCGGAACGCGGACACGCCGGTCTGGCGCGCGTCGTCCATCATCCGCTGAATCTTTTCGCCCCCGGCATCGGCAATCGTGTCGGTCCAACGCTGGCCCAGCCAACCCTCGACGCCTTCGTCCGCCAGTGTTCGCGAAAGGGTTGCCTCCCGGATCACGCCATCGAGATCAAGCAGCAATGTTACGTCGGGCTGCGCAATGTTGACGTTGCTCATGCTCGCTCCAGGCGCGGACCGGCCGGAATTTCGACTTGATAGTCCCTGCCCGGCATCACGAAAAAGGCGTGTCGAACGGCCGGCACGATGATGCGTGCTTTGGGCGAATTATCCTTGTCAGTCAATGGTTACAGTCAAAAATCAGATCAAATGGACAGAAAAGATCGCAAGCAGGCCTCCCGGAGGGCCGGATCAGGCTCCGTCTTACGACGAAAGTCGTAAGAAAACCGAACTGAAACAAGCTCTTGGGGGTGCTTCTGACAATTTTATTTGTTATCGTGACTGTAAGGAGAGTGGAACACTCCCTGGCCGGAAATTTTCCGGACCGCAAAACCTGATGAGGAAACGGTGCCCATGAGAATCACGTCATTTGCGTTTCTGGCAGGAGGCGTCCTGCTTTCGGCCGGCTCGGCGCATGCGCAAGACGCTGCGGCCGGAGAAATTGTTTTCAAGAAGTGCATGACTTGCCATCGCATCGGCGAGGGCGCCAAGAATGCGGTCGGTCCTGCGTTGACCGGTGTGATCGGCCGACGGGCGGGCACATTTCCAGCGTTTGCGTATTCGCCGCTGAACAAGGCGGCGGGCGAGAATGGGCTCGTGTGGTCTGAGGAACTCGTCAACGAGTATCTACCGGACCCGAACGCCTTCCTGAAAAAGTTTCTGACCGAAAAGGGCAAGGCCGATCTGGCGCAGGGCGTGACCAAGATGGCGTTCAAGCTGCCGAGCGAGAAGGAACGCGCGGATGTGATCGCCTATCTCAAGAAGTTCTCTTCGCCGCAATAGACGTCGATTCGCGCCGGCGAGGCTCGGGCTCAAGCGGCACGCCTGAGCCCGATCCGCGACCAAACCTCTGACAGCGACTCGACGAAGTGCGCGATATCCTCGTCGCTGTGCAAAGGCGAGGGTGTAACGCGGAGCCGTTCGGTGCCGCGGGGCACGGTCGGATAGTTGATCGGCTGCACATAGACGCCGTGGATGGTCAGCAACTCGTCGCTGATCTGCTTGCACAGGATGGGATCGCAGACCATCACCGGCACGATGTGGCTGTCGTTGCGCATATGCGGGATGCCGGCCTGATCCAGCAGGGCGCGCATCCTGGTCACGCGGTCGCGGTGGCGTTCGCGTTCGACGCCGCTGGCCTTCAGATGCCGGATGCTGGCGATGGCGCCGGCCGCCACGGCCGGCGGCAATGCCGTGGTGAAGATAAAGCCGGACGCATAGCTGCGGACGAAGTCGCACAAGGCGGCAGAAGCCGAAATATAGCCGCCGATCACGCCGAAACCCTTGGCCAGGGTACCCTCGATCACCGTGAGGCGATGGCTCAATCCCTCTCGCTCCGAAATGCCGCCGCCATGCGCTCCATACAGCCCGACGGCGTGGACCTCGTCCAGATAGGTCATGGCGCCGTGGGCGTCAGCGACGTCGCAGAGTTCGGCAATCGGAGCGATGTCGCCGTCCATCGAATAGACCGACTCGAAGGCCACGAGCTTGGGGCGCCGCGGGTCGACGCATGAAAGCCGCCGGTGCAGGTCGTCGGGATTGTTGTGCTGGAACACGACGCGTTCGGCGCCGCTGTGCCGGATGCCTTCGATCATGGACGCATGGTTGCCGGCGTCCGAGAAGACCACGCAATCCGGAAGCCGCGATGCAAGCGTGCTGAGCGTCGCCCAGTTCGAAACATATCCTGATGTGAAGATCAGGGCCGCTTCCTTGCGGTGCAGTTCGGCGAGTTCCTGTTCGAGCAGGACGTGATAGTGGTTGGTGCCCGATATATTGCGCGTGCCGCCGGCGCCCGCGCCGCAGCGGTCAAGCGCGCTGTGCATCGCTTCCAGCACCGCCGGATGCTGGCCCATGCCGAGATAGTCGTTCGAACACCAGACCGTGACATCCGACCGTCCGGAGCGCGCATGATAGGTCGCGCGCGGAAAGGCCCCCGCCTTGCGCTCGAGATCCGCGAACACGCGATAGCGGCCCTACCTGCGAAGATTGTCGAGCTGCTCGCGAAAAAACGATTCGTAGTTCATGCTCCCCTCCCGGTAATCGGAATCGTGTCGGCGATTGCGCGCTCCGGCCATGCGGATTGGACCGGAATGGCAGGTAGCGCATCGGAATGATCTGCAGGCCCGTCATTGCGGCCGATCGGACGCGGGCGCTTTTTGAGGCTCCAGCCCCACAGGTCCGTGACCGGAATCGGGATCACCATGACGACGTGTTCGAGAATGGCGAGCACAAGCAGGGTGGCAAGCAGCACATAGGCCGTCGTGTCGAATGCCGTCGCCGCGGAATCGAGCGCCAGCCCGGCAAGCGCGACTGTCGCTGCCAGCGAGAGGGCGACCGATACCGGCAACAGCGGGTTGATTGTCTTTTGGCCGAAATAGGTGTGCAGATGCGCGAGATGATCGGGCAGGAGGTCGGCGTTGCGCACGCGCACGCCGAAGAAGAGATTGAGCTTGGCGCTCAGCCGCATTACCCAGAGCAGGGCAAAGGTTGCCGTGCCCACCTGGTTGTCCGCTCCGAAGGTGATCGCCGCAATCGCCAACCCGGCTGCGGCCAGCATCAACTCATGATGGATGATGGTCGCGGTGGCATGACCCGCGCGCTGCCAGCCGGTGCTGCCCGCGGGGCAGGTTTTCTTGCGCGGACCTGTGACATAGCCGGCGAGAAACGCCAGCTCGACAAAACCCCAGACCAGCAGCGCAGCGGTGAAGGCAAGATACGCGTCGGGAACAGCATCGCCGGAGCGCGTGACGGCGAGCACATAGAAGGAGACGATTGCGAGCGCGGCGGCGATCGCCATGCTCGCGCGATTGGTCCGGCGAGGGAGCCGGACCGCAAGCAGAATGATCCCCGTGCTGAACCACCACAGGAAGAGTGCGTAGAGCGCGGGGATCGCGAAGCGCACGATCGCCTACCAGGCCGGCTCAAGCCGCGCGTGCTCGGGCAGCGCGTTCTTCCTTACAGGCAGCGTATACAGCCGCAGGAATGTCGCCGCAGCGGCCGCGCCGAGCCCGATCCGCTTGAGCGCGCCGACAAGGCCGCCCTGTTTCCTTGCGGCGGCCGTCGCTTCCGCGATCCGCCACAGCCGGTCGAGGCCCGCGCGGAATGCCGGGTGGTCGATGTCGAGCGTCAGCGGGAACACCTGCTGCGAGATTTCCGACGTGATCCGGAACACCCGATAATCGTAGTCGGTGGGATCCATGCCGAGGGCCTTGTGGAAGGCGGGCCGCATGTGATCGCGCACATACATCGTGGCGTAGACCGCGACCAGGAAGAAGCGGATCCAGAGCTTGTTGTGTCCGGACAGAAGCTTCGGGTCGGATCGCATCAGGAGAGCGAAGGCCTCTCCGTGGCGGAACTCGTCGTTGCACCACTTCTCGAACCACTTGAATATCGGATGAAAACGCCGCTCCGGGTGGCGCTCAAACTGACGGAAAATTGTGATGTAGCGCGCGTAGCCGATTTTTTCCGACAGGTAGGTGGCGTAGAAGATGAACTTCGGCTTGAAATATGTGTACTTCTTCGCGCGCGTGAGGAAGCCGAGGTCGATGCCGATGCCGAAGTCCTTCAGCGCGTCGTTGATGAACCCGGCATGCCGGGCCTCGTCCCGGCTCATGTAGCGGAACAGCTCCTTGACGTCCGGATTCTTGATCGACCTCTTGATCTCGGCGTAAAGCACGCAGCCTGAGAATTCGGCGGTCAGCGAACTGACCAGGAAGTCGACCAGTTCCTCGCGCAGGTCCTCAGGGAGGCTGTTCAGGTCCATCTTGAATTCGTCGGTGCGCAGAAAGTGACCCCGGTTATGGTCTGCGCGCAGCTCCGAGATCATTTCGTCCCATTCGGAACGCACCGCGCTCACGTCGAGCCGATCCATCGCCGCGCAATCGGTGGTGTAGAAGCGCGGGCTCAGGATCGTGTCGGTGGTCGCCTGTTTGGTGGTGGTGTTCGGGGCAGCGCCCCCTTCGATCGGAATCATGAGGCCCTCCCGCCCGAAAAACCGACTTCATAGAGTTCGGTCAGTTCCAGATAGCCTTCGATGCGCGCCCAGACGCGATCCAGGAGCGAGGCGCGGATCACGGTCGCGCTGCATCGCGTCACGATCCGTTCGCCATAGGGGATTTGCGTCGGCGCGCCGTGGACGATCACCCGATCGCCGGGTCCGATGTCCACGCCGTCCAGTTCGACAAACGCATGCAGACTTTCCGGCGTGTGCTCGATCTCGACGGTGCAGGGCACCTCGAAGCGCCCCGAATTTCCTGCATTGGCATTCATGGTGTTCCTTCTCCCTCGTTCGCCATCAGGCGGGCGAAGGCGGCCGTGTTCGCGGCGCCGAAGGCACCGAGATCGACACGCCGTCCCGTTAGCGGATCTTCGATCGAAAGCCGCCCGTCCGCCCATTTCGTCAGGCGGAAGGGGCGTTCGCGCTCGCCGTCGTTGCGCAGGCGCTCACGCGCGAGCCCGCGCATCACATTGCGGACAAAGCCGCTCGTTCCCGGCTCGAGAATGTCGATCACGCGTTCGTCCGCAAGCACGGTCACGGCCCCGTCGCGCCTGTCCTCGAATCGCAGTTCGCGCGTGAAGACCGGGTCCGCTTGCGGCTCGCGCGTGGCGCCGATCCCCGTCAGTCGCGCGGTCGATGCGGCCGTCATGGCGAAGGCGACAAGCGCCCCGGCGCCGATTAGCGCTCCCTTCGGAAATCTGCGATCGGAGGATGTCTTCATGGTTTCCTCCTTACGCCGCGGCCGGAGCAAGCGGCCGCGTCGGCTCGGGTTTCGCGAGCGGCGCGCGATTGACCTCGATCGCCGTCTGCGCGGCCATGCCGTGGTATGCCGCGAGCGCGCTGGCCAGCAGAGCCGCGATGCGTGCACCGTCCGGGACCGAGCGCAGCATCGGCTCGGGCCTGTTCAGCCTCCAGGGACGCGCATGCGGCCACAAATGCACATAGGAAATGCGCCCGTTGCTGTTGATCGCGAGAGGGATGTCGGCTGTTCCGTCGGCATGAATCGCCGCGGCCGCTGCAGCGATCTCTCGGAACGGCAGATTGAGCGCCATCGGCAGGGCCGCGCCGTAGCGCATGACGATCCGCCGATTGGTGAGCGTGTAGACGGTTGTGCGCGCGTAGAGCCAGGCGAGCAACGCCGCGATTGCACATGCGGCGATGGCGAATGTGACCAGCCAGAGGGCGGGTTTCATTGCGCCGGCGAGACCCGTTCCTGAAGAGAACGAAACAACGGCCTGGGCCGCGACCAGAAACGCGAAATAGAGGGCAATCTTGCGGATGTGAAACGCGCGGATGGCGAGGGACCGCCATGCGGGCTGTCCCTGCCACAACAGCGATTCACCCTCGGGCAGCCGTTCGGGCAGCCCGCTGACCGGCTCGCTGTCGAACTCGCTCATAGCAGCGGCTCCGCGCGCGCTGCCGTCGCGTAGAGCGTTCCGCCGCCGTAATAGGCGCAGACCTTGTCCTCTTCGAGCAGCGTGATCTGATCGGGATTCTTGAGGTCCGGCACATCCGCGAACTGCTTCGCGAGGATCGACCTGACGGTCACCGTACCCCGGCGCCGATCGACGCGCGAGAAGTTGGCGGGCAGGAGCTTGCGTGCGCCGCTTGGCAGCTCCACCTCGTAATAGCGGATGATGACTTCGGATCGGTCTACCCACACGTCGCGGATAGTGCCGGCAATTCCGCGATCTCCACCGATGACCGTCATCCCGCGCGGATCAGGATCCCCCTCGGCAATCGTGAAGCTGGTGGCAACGCGCAGCGGCACGATCTTGACAACGCCTTCGAGCGTGAGATCCGGATGGTCGGCTCGGTTCGCCCACGATCCCGGCCCGATTCCATCCAGCATCGGATTGCCGGTCGGCTCGAGCGGCGCGCCCGGCCAGGGTGCGACCGGCGTTGCCGCCGTCACTGGTGCATCGGGCCGCCCGTTCGGAGCCATTGCGGTGCCGCCATGCGTCAGTTTGAAGACCTTTGGCGAGGGCGGAACCGGGAAACCCAGCGCGAACACACCCGCGCGTTCGGTCACGAGCGGATAACCCTCGCGCTTGTCCTCGCGCCGCAGATAGAAGACAAGACCGAGGAAGAAGACCCAGAATGCGTAAAGCACGACTTGCGCGGTATCGATCGAACCGACGATTGAGCCCTTTTCCATGACATCACCTCCTGGACCGACTCGTTGCTAGGCAGGAAGTTCGGCGAGGCCAAACTTCGTGTTGGGCTGCGTCCGCTTGCGTCCGGAACCGCGGACAAGCGGGCCGATCGCAACCAGTGTTGCGAACAGCAATGCAATTTCGATGTGATAGACGACGCTGTAGCCTGTTGCGGGACCGCTCAGTCCGGGTCCGAGCGCTCCCGTCGTGGTAAGGGCGGAAATGCCGTCGCGAATGGCGCCGCCGAGCGCAATCGAAATTCCTGCGGCGGTTGCCTGCACGGCGCCCCAGGCTCCGACGACGAGGCCGCTCATGCCGCCCTGCACGATATTCATCGCGGCAATCAGAGTACCGACTGCGAAAAGGCCGCCCGCGAAGCCGATCAGAACCGTGCCGGCGCGGAAGAGACCGTGCGACTCCAGTGGCGACGCAAAGATCACGGCTGAAAATGCGAAAACGCCAAGCAGCGCACCGCTTCCGGCCAGTCGGTAGGGATCGGCGCCGCGCGACAGCCGCCTCGCGGCGAATGCAAAGCCTCCCAGCGAACCTATGGCGAGCAGTGCCGTCAGAAAGGTCGTTGCGCTGACGGTCAGATGCAGGATTTCGCCGCCGTAAGGCTCAAGCAGAATGTCCTGCATGGTGAAGCCGGCGGTCCCCAGCCCCACAACGACGAGCAGGCGCGTGGATCGGTGCTCATGCGAGATCGCCGACCATGCCTCGCGCAGGGATGGACGCGCCCGATCACGGGACGTGCGCGAGGGATCTCGTGCCTCCTGCTTCCAAAGCGCGAGCAGATTAAGAACCATCGTCACGACGGCCGCGCCCTGGATCACCTGAATGAGCTTGATCTGATTGAAATCGGCAAGCAGGACGCTGAACGCGAACGCGCTCGCGACCATTCCGACCAGCAGCATCACGTATAGGAATGCGACGACACGCGGCCGCAGCTCCGCCGGTGCGACGTCGGTTGCAAGCGCGAGACCCGCGGTCTGCGTGGTATGCAAACCTGCGCCGACCAGCAGGAAGGCGAGGGCGGCCCCGATATGTCCGATCCAGATCGGGCCATGAGTGTCGCCGGACAGGATCAGCAGCGCGAACGGCATGATTGCAAATCCGCCGAACTGCAGGAGCGTGCCCATCCAGATATAGGGAACGCGACGCCAGCCGAGCACCGAGCGATGCGTATCGGAACGCAATCCGAGCATCGCACGGAAAGGCGCAAAGACGAGCGGCAGGGAAATCATCAGGGCGACGAGCCAGCTGGACACGCCGAGTTCGACGATCATCACGCGATTCAGCGTGCCGTTGAGCAGCGCGATTGCCATGCCGACGGTGATCTGGAAGAGCGACAGGCGCAAAAGCCGCCCGAGCGGAAGTTCCTTCGTCGCCGCGTCGGCAAACGGCAGGAAGCGCGGCCCAAGACCGACCAGCCCGCGAACGACAATGTTGCCGACCGCTTTCATCGCGCGCGCAACTCCATCGCCTGTGATGTGTAGAACCCATTGACGATGCGCTGGGTCCGGTGACGCCGCCAGCTTCTGAGCCCGGGGTGGTTCTCTATCAATGTGACGAGCGTGGCCTCCGCCACCGGCTGGATGGACGGTGCGCGTTCCGCGCGCGGAAAGAGCCGGCCCACGCCGTGCATGGCCGCCAGCAGCGGCGTGCGCGGCGCGAATGTGAACAGAATCGTCCGGCGGGTGCGCGCGGCGAGCGATGCGACCGCTTCGACGCAATCGGCGGGCCGATAGTGGATGAGCGAATCCATCGCAACGACGTGATCGAAGGCGCCCAGCGACGAATCGAGCATGTCGCCGGTTCGGAACTCGACCGTTCCGGCGGCAAGGTCCTGCGGCGCGCGCTCCTGCGCAAGGCGAACGAGAGTCGGCGCGACATCGATTGCGACGACGCTCGCGCCGCGCCGTGCCGCCTCGATCGCAAGCGCGCCCGTCCCGCAGCCGGCGTCGAGAAGGCGGCGGCCCAGGAGCGATTCCGGCAGCCAGGACAGGAGCGTCGATCGCATGCGGTCGCGTCCGGCGCGGACCGTTGCGCGAATGCGGCTAACCGGTGCGTCCGAGGTCAGGCGCGACCAGGCATCGACGGCGGTGCGGTCAAAATAGGTTTCGAGCCGCGCGCGTTGCTCGATATAGGAGGCTGTCTGCATCAGTCGAATCCCAGAAGGTCGAAGATTTCGCGATCCTTCATCGGCGCGGCCGCAAGCGGCTCGGTGCCGTTCCAGAGGTCGGTGGCGAGCCGGATATAGCTTTGCTGCACCGCCTCGAGTTCGGGCGTGAGCTCCATCTCGAACAGCGTCGACTTTTTCAGCCGGCTCTTTCGGATCACGTCGAGATCGGGGAAGTGCGCAAGCGTCTTCAGCCCGGTCACGGCATTGTACTTGTCGATCTGGTCGGTGCCGCCGCTGCGGTTCACGATCACGCCCCCGAGACGGACGCCGTAGTTCTTCGACTTCGCCTGAATGGCGGCGACGATTCGGTTCATGGCGAAGATCGAGTCGAAGTCGTTGGCGGCGACGATCAGGCCGCGGTCGGCATGCTGGAGCGGGGAAGCGAAGCCTCCGCAGACCACGTCGCCGAGAACGTCGAAGATCACGACATCGGTGTCGTCGAGCAGGCGATGCTCCTTCAGGAGCTTCACGGTCTGGCCGACGACATAGCCGCCGCATCCGGTGCCGGCCGGGGGGCCGCCGGCCTCGACGCACATCACGCCATTATAGCCTTCGTAGACGAAATCCTCGGTCCGGAGCTCTTCCGCATGAAAGTCGACGGACTCCAGAACGTCGATGACGGTCGGCACGAGCCGCTTGGTCAGGGTGAAGGTCGAGTCGTGTTTCGGATCGCATCCAATCTGCAGAACACGCTTGCCGATCTTGGAGAATGCGACCGAAAGGTTCGATGAGGTCGTGCTTTTTCCGATGCCGCCCTTGCCATAGACCGAGAAGACCTTGGCCTTGCCGATGCTGAGCGCGGGGTCGAGCTGGACCTGCACGCTGCCGTCGCCGTCCGGGCGCGATGCACGAAGCCTTGCGACGGAGGGATTTGTGTAGATGTTCATGCCGCCGCTCCCTGTCCGATGCCTTCCAGCCGGTCCTCGAGTTCGTCGCCGGCCCGCCGCAGGGCCTCCAGCATCGACTTGTCGGGGAACCAGTATTTGCGTTCGTGAGCCTCAATCAGGCGGTTCGCCATTCTTGCAGAGGCGACCGGATTGAGCGTTGCGAGGCGATTGCGCATGTCCGGATCGAGCACGAAGGTCTGCGTGAGCTGCTGGTAGACCCAGGGAGCGACCTGTCCGGTGGTCGCCGACCAGCCGAGCGTGTTCGTCACCTGCGTCTCGATCTGGCGCACGCCCTCGTAGCCATGCGCGAGCAGCGCTTCGTACCATTTCGGATTGAGAGCCCGCGTGCGCGTCTCAAGAGCGACCTGCTCGGAAAGCGAACGGACCGTTCCATCGCCGCGGGTCTGATCGCCGATATAGATGTCTGCGTCCTTGCCGCGCGCGCGCTTCACGGCGCGGCTCACGCCGCCCAGCGTATCGAAATAGTGATCGACAGTGGTGACGCCGAGTTCGATCGAATCGAGATTCTGGTATGCGACATCGACGGTCTTCAGAACATGCGCGAGCACCGTGTCGTGCCTTGCCGCCTTCCCGTCGGTGCCGTAGGCGAAGCCCTTTCGGCGCACGAAGGCTTCGGCCAGTTCGTCCTCGTCCTTCCAGGCACCGTGATCGATCAGGTGATTGACGTTCGCGCCATAGGCACCGTCCGCGTTTCCGAACGCGCGCAAGGCGGCTTGCGCGATATCGCCGCCATGCTCGCGCTGATAGGCGAGGGCATGCTTGCGCACGAAGTTCCGGCTTTCCGGCTCGTCGGCGCTCGCGGCCAAGAACGCAGCCTCGGCAATGAGCTTTGTCTGCAAGGGTAGCAGATCGCGGAAAATCCCCGACAGCGTCACGATCACGTCGATACGCTGGCGGCCCAGCCGCTCGAGCGGGACGAGCTGCGCGCCGCAAATGCGGCCATAGCTGTCATGCCGCGGCTCCGCGCCCATCAACCACAGCACCTGGGCGATGGGGCCACCCTCGGTCTTCAGATTGTCGGTGCCCCACAACACCATTGCAATCGTTTCCGGCACGGCACGGGAGTCGGCGGCGTGCCGTGCGAGCAGCCTGTCGGCCTGGCGTGCTCCATCCTGCAGGGCGAAGGCGCTCGGAATTCGGAAGGGATCGAAGCCGTGCAGATTGCGGCCGGTCGGAAGCACATCGGTGGTGCGCAGCAGGTCGCCGCCCGGCGCGGGGCGAAGATATCCGGCGTCGAGCGCGTGAAGGATGGATGGCGTTTCGTGATCTGTTGCAAGCAGGGCGTCGAGTCGGGCCCGTTCGGCAGGGTCGGCGACGCCCGCCGCCTCGAGCATCTCGGCGCGCTGGGCCGCGTCCGGCGTTTCGCCGACGACGTGCAGCCCGTGAGGTATGAGCGTGTATTCGAGTTCCAGAAGCTCGCGAGTCAGCTGCTCGATGCGTGCCGCGGCGTCGTCGCGCCAGACCGGCTCCGCGGCGGCGAGTTCGACAGCCGCCGCTTGCGCCTGGATCAGGTGGGCAAGCGATCCACGCTGATCGGCATCGGCGTCCGGCTCGAGGCTGCGCCAGCGATCAATCGACGTTTTCAGATCGAGCAGTCCGCGGTAGAGCCCGGCCTTGGTGACGGACGGCGTCAGATAGCTGATGAGGGAGGCGCCGGTTCGCCGCTTGGCGAGCGTACCCTCGGAAGGATTGTTGGAGGCGTAGAGATAGAAGTTCGGCAGATCGCCGATCAGCCGGTCGGGCCAGCATTCGCCAGACAGCCCGGCCTGCTTTCCGGGCATGAATTCGAGTGCCCCATGCGTGCCGAAATGCAATACCGCATGAGCGCCGAAATCCTCCCGGATGTAGCGATAGAAGGCTGAGAAGGCGTGCGTCGGCGCAAAGCTGCGCTCGAACAGCAGCCGCATCGGGTCGCCCTCGTATCCGAAGGCGGGCTGCACGCCGACGAAGACATTGCCGAATTGCGCGCCAAGAATCTGAATGTTGCGTCCGTCGCTCTGATGGCGTCCAGGCGCTGGCCCCCATTGCCTTTCGATTTCGGCGAGATGCCGCTCGCGGCGGACGTGATCGTCCGCGGAGATGCGGGCTGCGACATTGGCGTCGGTGCCGAAGCGCTTGGCGTTCCCTTCGAGGATTTGCGCACGCAAGGCGTCAACGCCGGCGGGCACGTCGACGCGATAGCCGGCATCGCGCAATGCGATCAGCGTTCGATGCAGGGAGGCAAATACCGAAAGATAGGCCGCCGTGCCGGTGCTCCCCGAATTCGGCGGGAAGTTGAAAAGGACCACCGCCAGCCTGCGTTCCGCGCGCCGGGTGCGGCGCAGGCGCACCAACTTGGCCACGCGCGCTGCAAGCATGCCCGCACGCTCGGAATGGACGATCATCTCGCGCTGGCCGCCGGCGGATCGCCCGCCGAAGGTCATCGGAAGGATCGCGCCGTCGAGTTCGGGGATCGCAACCATCATGGTCGCTTCCACCGGCATCAGGCCGCGCGCGTCGGCCTGCCATTGTTCCAGGGTCTGGAATTCGACCGGATGCGCGGCGACATATGGCACGTCGAGCCGCGCCAGGATCTCTTCCGCCGCGCGCGCATCGTTGTAGGCCGGGCCGCCGACCAGCGAGAATCCTGTCAGCGAGACGATCGCGTCCACGCACGCGGCCCCGTCCCTGACGAAATATTTCTCGATCGCCGGTCTGACATCGAGACCGCTGGCGAAAGCCGGGATCGCGCGCAGGCCTTTCGCTTCCAGGGCCGCGATGACGCCGTCGTAATGGGCCGAATTGCCGGCGAGGAGATAGGAGCGCATCACCAGCACGCCGACCGTGCCGTGCGGAGCGGCCGGCTGCGGCAGATCGACGATTCGCTCGACAATCCGGCCTTTCGCTTGCGGGTGATACAGTCCGATTTCGGGGTAATCGACCGGTGCAGCGACCTTCAATGAGACGGCAAGCGCGGCGCGCGGTCCGGCCGCATAGCGCGTCACTAGCATGCGCAGCATATTGGCGATGTTGTCCTGCGAGCCGGCAAGCCAGTATTGCAGCGTGAGAAAATAGGCGCGCACATCCTGCGCCGTGCCGGGGATGAAGCGCAGAAGGCGTGGCAATTGCCGGAGCATCTTCATCTGGCCGTGCCCGCTTGACCCGCTCCCCTTCGACTTGCCGCGCAGGCGCTTGAGCATGGCGATGACTCCCATCGCCTCCTGGCTCATGTTGAAGCGCCCCATGCGCGTGAGTTTCACGACTTCGCCCGCCGACAGGCAGCAGATCATTGCGTCGCAACGCTCGCGACGCGCGACCAGGTCGGGCAGCACGAGCCGGATGTGATCGTCGAGAAACAGCATGGTCGCGATCACAATGTCGGCCTGAGCGATACTGGCGCGGCAGCGTGCGAGCGCGGCGGCGTCGGTCCCCCATTCGTCGGCGGGATGGACGGACAGTTCGAGCCCCGGCAGTTCCTTCCGCAGGGATGCCTGCGCGCGCATGGCCGCGCCGGACAGGTGACTGTCCATCGTCACGATCACGACGCGCACCGGCGTCGGATTAGCGGGCGAAATGCGCTTTGGCATCGTACAGGGTCTCGACGGTGATCTGGGTCAGGCCTTGCGTCTGGGCGAAAGTCTCGGTGTTGCGTCGGGCCTTGCCGCGGACGAAGAACGGCACCTTTCTCAATTCCCGTTCGGCGTCGGCCGCCCAGACAATCGGCAACGGTGCGCTCCGGCTCTCGTCGGCCGCTGCAGACTTGCGTTTGTCGAGATGCGAGGGACCGGCCTCGTCGTGAAATTCGTGGTCGTCGCGGAACATCGTCAGGAGATGTTCTTCGAGGCCCATCATCAGCGGATGGACCCAGGTATCGAAAATCACGTTCGCGCCTTCGAAGCCCATTTGCGGCGAGTAGCGGGCGGGAAAATCCTGCACATGCACCGGCGCGGAGATCACGGCGCAGGGAATACCGAGCCGCTTGGCGATATGGCGCTCCATCTGGGTGCCGAGCACGAGTTCGGGCTGAAGCTCCGCGATGCGCGCCTCGACTTCGAGATAATCGTCGGTGATGAGGGCGTCGACGCCGAGCAGGCGTGCAGCCTCGCGCAACTCGCGGGCGTATTCGCGCGTATAGCTGCCCAGTCCGACGACCGCAAAGCCAAGCTCCCGGGAGGCAATCCGGGCCGCCGCCAGAACGTGCGTTGCATCGCCGAAAATGAACGCGCGCTTGCCGGTGAGATAGGTCGAATCGACAGAGCGCGAATACCAGGGAAGGCGGGATTGCTCCCAATCGAGCAGAGGCGCCGCATCGACGCCGGCGAGTGCGGCCACTTCCGCGATGAACTCGCGCGTCGCGGAGACGCCGATGGGCACGGTTGTCGTCGCGGGCTGGCCGAAGGCCTTCTTGAGCCACTGGGCGGCAGGAGAAGCGATCTCGGGATAGAGGACGACGTTGAAATCGGCGTCGCCGAGAGCGGCGATATCGGACGGTCTCGCACCCCAGGGTGCTGTCACGTGAATGTCGATCCCGAGTTGCGCGAGCAGGCGGGTGACTTCGGCGATGTCGTCGCGGTGACGAAATCCGAGCGCTGTGGGTCCGAGAATGTTGCAGCGTGGCCGCCGGTCTGCCGGTCTCGCCGTTCGCTCCGCTCCCGCCGCGGGCGCACGGGCTCCGGCGATCGCGCGCACGATCTGGTAGAATGTCTCCGCGGCGCCCCAGTTCTCCTTCTTCTGGTAGGAGGGTAATTCGAGCGGGATGATCGGCACCGGCAGGCCGAGACTGCGTCCGAGCCCGCCCGGATCGTCCTGGATCAGTTCAGCCGTGCAGGAGGCGCCGACAATCATTGCCTCCGGCTTGAAACGTTCATAGGCGTCGCGCACGGCGGACTTGAAGAGTTCGGCGGTGTCACCCCCGAGATCGCGCGCCTGAAAGGTCGTGTAGGTGACCGGCGGACGCTTGGCGCGACGCTCGATCATCGTGAACAGGAGATCGGCATAGGTGTCTCCCTGCGGCGCGTGCAGGACGTAGTGAAGCCCCTCCATCGCCGTCGCGACACGCATTGCGCCGACATGCGGGGGGCCTTCATATGTCCACACCGTGAGCTGCATGGTCAGGCCACCAGTCTCGTTCGGCGATTGATCGGGCGTGCGAAGAGTTCGGCGAGATCGCCGGCCTGCTCGTAGCCGTGCGTCGGCGTGAACAGGAGCTCGATCGACCACTTGGTGGTCAGTCCTTCGGCTTCCAGCGGATTCGCGAGGCCGAGGCCGCACACGACAAGATCGGGTGCGGCGGTGCGGCAGCGATCGATCTGGTTTTCCAGATGCTGACCTTCGCTCAGGATCGTGCCCTGCGGCAGAAGGTCGAGTTCCTGTGCAAGGTGCTGGCGATGAAGATAGGGCGTTCCGACCTCGACCAGCTGCATGCCCATTTCACGCGCGAGAAAGCGCGCCAGCGGGATTTCGAGCTGCGAGTCGGGGAAGAAGAAAATCCGCTTGCCAAGCAGGGCCGCCCGATAGTGATCGAGCGCGCGGCGGGCACGGATGGCGGCAGGCTGTGTGACTCTGTCGAACTCGAACCGGGATATTCCGAACGCGTCGGCCGCGGCCCTGAGCCAGAGTGTCGTTCCTTCCACACCAAACGGGAACGGAGCCGCCAGCCGGACGGCGCCACGTTCTTCGAGCGCTCGCGCAGTGTCTGCCAGGAAGGGCTGTGAAAGCAGGAAGAGCGTGTTGGGACCGACCGGCGGCAGCTCCGCTGCGCGCCGTGACGGGAGGAATTGCACGCGCGCCATCCCGAGTCCGCAGAACAATCTTTTCCACTGATCCTCGACGACATCGGGCAAGGCGCCGACAATCAGAAGCGACCGCTCCGAGGCGTTACCTTCGTTCGGAAGGCTGGGCACAAGCGAGGCGAGGCAGGCGTCCTCGCCCTGCGTGAATGTGGTCTCTATGCCGCTGCCGGAATAGTTGAGTACGCGCACGCGCGGCATGTAATTGCCGGAAAGCCGCGCGGCCGCACGCGACAAGTCCAGCTTGATCACTTCCGACGGACAGGAGCCGACGAGGAACAGAAGCTTGATGTCCGGGCGCCGTTCGAGCAGCCGCGAGACGACGCGATCGAGTTCGTCGTCCACGTCTGCAAGCCCGGCAAGGTCGCGTTCGTCGATGATCGCTGTTGCAAAGCGCGGCTCGGCGAAAATCATGACGCCGGCCGCCGACTGGATGAGATGGGCGCATGTGCGCGAGCCCACCACAAGGAAGAAGGCATCCTGGATCTTGCGGTGAAGCCAGATGATTCCGGTCAACCCGCAGAAGACCTCGCGTTGTCCGCGCTCGCGCAGCACGGGTGCCACATCGCATCCTGTTGCTGCCGCCACGCGAAGAGGATCGAACGGTACGTTCATTGCACGTGTCCGATCATTTCCGATGTTTGCTGGACACGGCCCGCGCTGTCGCGGCGTGCGGCCCTGAGTTTCAAAAGAAACTGGGCGGCGTTGACGACATAGGCAGCGTAAGCCGCAAGCGCGAGAACCATGAGTTCGCGCGGGGCGAGCGCGTCGAGGTAGAGAGCTGCGAGATAGGCCGTGTGCAGCGCCAGAACCAGCATGCTGAACACGTCTTCCCAGAAGAAGGCCGGCGCGAAAAGATAGCGTCCGAAAACCACCTTTTCCCAGATCGAGCCGGTGATCATGATGGCGTAGAGCGCGAACGTCTTGATGACGATCGATGCGGTCGCCGGAAGATAGCCTTCGCCGGTTGCGAGATAGCGCACGACCAGGACAAGGCTGACGAGAAAGATCAGAAATTGCAGCGGAGCGAGGACGCCTTGCACGAGGGTCCAGACCGAGCTGTCGCGACGCTTGCGCTCCTCTGGTGAGTACAGTTGCGAACCAGAGTTCTGTCCTAGGCTGTCGCCGGAAGCATGCCCAATAGGAATGTAAAGCTGTATTGACAACACATCCGTCAGGGTCTCCGATTGCCAAGGGGGAGTGCGAGCTGACGCTGACGTCATCGCGGCGAGCTTTTCAGCAGATCCAAAGCGCACCTTGTTGTGGTCCGGCATCGCGCCACCCCCGCGTGCTTTGGCCTCGCGCATTGGCCAACGGAGGAAACGCTAAACGGCTTCCCGCAGAGTGTCAATCAAACGATACGTAAATCAAACTTGACGCCGCAGCGGGAAGGTCATTTACTTGGGGGAGTTCTAGACCATGACTGATCTGATGCAGCCCGTCGTGGACAATGTGACCCTGGTTGAACACGAGCGTGGCGGCGCTCCCGTGAGAATCCTGTCTGCTGCCCGGCCCTGGGCGATTGACAAGGAAGATCTTCGGCGAGCTGCTGCAGTGAGGGATACCGTGGAATTTGAGATCGTCCCGCGGCTGGTGCTGGCCTGCGGATTGAAGGCTCACCAGCAGGCAGCCAATTTCCCGGCGCCGGGCGTGGTGTCACACGACGAGGTGGACGCGTTTACGCGAGCGGTCCTGGGCCGGGACCAGGACGCAGCCTACGGCTACATCAATGCCGAACTGGCCAAGGGGCGGACGCTCGAGAAAATCTATGTCGAGCTGATAGCCCCTTCCGCGCGACATCTGAGGCAGCTTTGGGCGGACGACGTCTGCGACTTTGCCGAAGCGACGCTGGCGTTATGGCGGCTGCAACAATTGCTGCGCGATTTCAGCGCTGCATTCCGAAGCGAAGGCGCCCAGCACTCGACGGGACTGCGTGCCCTCCTCGCGCCCGGGCCCGGCGAGAAGCAGGAACTCGGCTACCTGATGTTCGAACTTGTTCTGGTTGGCGAATTCTTCCGTCGCGACGGTTGGGACGCGTGGATCGAGCCGGACTCCACGGGGAAGGGGTTCACTCAGGTCGTAAAGGATCAGTGGTTCGATGTGGTCGAGTTCCTCGTCAGCGGCGACAAGAGGCTCGATGCGTTGGCCGCGCGGATCAGTGCGGTCCGCAAGGATTCGCCAAACCATTCAGTGAGAGTGCTTGTTTGCGGGCCGGCTTTTACCAAGAATCCGGAGCTTGTCCTCGCGGTCGGCGGAGATGGACCCGCAGCCGATCCGGGGCAGGGAATTGGGCAGGCCAATTACCTGGTTGGATTGCCCCTAAAACGCGATTGAGGCGCTTGTACAATAACAACAACCACAGGGAGGAATCACGAGTGGGGAATGTTGGCCGAGCGGAGGATCGTGGCGCCCGTGCAGCTGTTCAAGGCTCCGAAAGAATCGGTCGGCGATCTCGATGCGGAAGCAGCCGCTACGGTGATTGCCACGGCTGCCGACGTCGCCCTCGTGGTCGACGGCGAAGGGGTGATTCGCGATCTCGCATTCCCGAAATCCGAATTGTCGTCGGAGTTTGAAAATTCTGCATTCTGGATCGGCCGACCCTGGAGCGACCTTCTCAGCGAGGACAGCAAGCCGAAGGCAAGAGCGCTGATCCAGGAGGCGTCGACCTCAACGGGATCGCGTTGGCGCCAGCTCAATCATCTGTCGGACCGGGGACATTCCATTCCCGTTCTCTACTCGGTCGTTCGGCTGCGATCGAACGGACGCTTCATCGCCGTCGGCCGCGACCTGCAGACGATGGAAGCGTTGCAGCAGCGCCTGATCGACGCGCAAATGACGATGGAGCGGGACTATTCGCGCCTGCGACACGCCGAGACGCGATACCGCGTGCTGTTCCAGACATCGCCCGATCCGATCCTGATCGTTGAGGCGACGACCGACAGGGTGGTGGATGCCAATCCGTCCGCGGTGCGGCACTTCGGCGCATCGGTCGGCAAGACGATTGGTTCGAGTTTCCCGGCTGGCCTGGATGGCGAGAGCATTCGGACACTTCAATCGGTTGCGACCGGCATTCGCGCGGGACGGAATGTCGAGGATACGACGATACGCCTCGCAAGCACAGGCCAGACCTTTGTCGTTTCGCTTTCCATGTTTCGGCAGGGCGCGGCGGCATTCTACCTGATGCGCTTCGCGCCCGAGCGCGGCGGCTCGGCTCTTCCGGCGCCGGCCAAAACCCAGATCAGTCTGCTCAAGTTCATCGGCAATTCGCTCGACGGGTATGTCGTGACCGGTCCCGACGGGCGAATCGTGGTTGCAAACGCAGCCTTTCAGCAGATGGCGCAGATCATGACCGAGGATCAGGCGCGCGGCCAGCCGATCGACCGCTGGCTCGGGCGCACGGAGGTCGACAGCCGCGTGCTGCTTGCGAATCTGAAGCAGCATGGCTCGGCTTCCCTGTTCGCGACGGTGCTGCGCGGGGATCATGGCGCGGTGACGGAAGTGGAGGTGTCCGCCGTTGCCGTCAAGGACGACGACGAGTCGCGCTATGGGTTTGCGATCCGCAACGTCGGACGCCGGCTGCCCAATCCCTCAACCACGCACCGCGAACTGACACGCTCGCCCGAACAGCTGAAGGATCTGATCGGCCGCGTGCCGCTCAAGGATATCGTCCGCGAGACGACCGACGTCATCGAGCGGCTCTGCATCGAGGCGGCGCTCGAACTCACCAACGACAACCGTGCATCCGCGGCCGAGATGCTGGGGCTCAGTCGGCAAAGCCTCTATGTCAAGTTGCGCCGTTTCGGCCTCGCCGATTCCGAAAGTGGGGACGACGATGACAGCTAGCCCGCTGCGAGCGGAGATGCGCCCGGATTTTCTTGCGGTCCTCGAGCTGCTCAAGCCCATTACGTGGTTTCCGCCGATGTGGGCGTTCGGCTGCGGGGTCGTGTCGTCGGGCGTGGCACCCGGCGAACGATGGCCGCTGATCGCCCTTGGCGTTCTGCTGGCAGGTCCAATGGTCTGCGGCACGTCGCAGGCCGTGAACGACTGGTTCGACCGGCACGTCGATGCCATCAACGAGCCGCAGCGACCGATCCCTTCCGGGCGGATCCCGGGCCGTTGGGGTCTGTTGATTGCGATCGTATGGACCCTTGTCTCGCTGATGGTCGCGGCGTCGCTCGGGCTCTGGGGCTTTGCCGCTGCGGTGGTCGGCCTTGCGCTCGCCTGGGCCTATAGCGCGCCGCCGGCAAGATTGAAGCGCAATGGCTGGTGGGGCAACACGGCGGTTGCGGCCTGCTACGAAGGCTTGCCGTGGTTCACCGGCGCGGCCGTGATGGCGGCAGCCTTTCCCGATTGGCGGATAGTGCTTGTCGCCGCGCTCTACAGCGTCGGCGCGCACGGCATCATGACGCTGAACGACTTCAAGTCGATCGAAGGCGACAGGCGCATGGGGATCGGCTCGCTGCCCGTGCAACTCGGGCCGGATGCGGCCGCTCGCTTTGCCTGCTCTGTCATGGCACTTCCGCAAGCGCTGGTCGTGATCGCGCTGATGGTCTGGGGATTGCCGCTCTATGCCGCCGCCATTGCGGCTCTGTCCATTGTGCAGATTCTGCTGATGGCGCGCCTGCTGCGAAGCCCGCGCGAGATGGCTGCCTGGTACAACGCCACCGGGGTCACGCTTTACGTGAGCGGCATGCTCGTGAGCGCCTTTGCGTTGCGGTCGTTGGCAGGAGCGGGCGCGTGACGGACAAGCCGCTCGGCTGGATTGGCATTGTGCGGCTCGGTCTCGTGCAGACTGCGCTCGGCGCCATCGTCGTGCTCACGACCTCGACGCTCAATCGCGTGATGGTGGTTGAGATGGCCCTGCCGGCGGTTATCCCGGGGCTTCTCGTCGGCCTGCACTATGCTTTGCAGGTTTTTCGTCCAAGGCTCGGATTTGGTTCCGATGTCGGCGGCCGGCGTACGCCGTGGATCATCGGCGGGATGGCGCTGCTTGCATCTGGGGGCGTCATTGCAGCGCTCGCAACCGCCCTGATGGCGACGAACCGGATGGGCGGAGTGGCGCTTGCGGCCATCGGCTTCTCGATGATCGGCGTCGGCGTCGGCGCCTCCGGCACGACGCTTCTGGTGCTGCTGGCCAAGCGCACCGATGAGCGCCGCAAGCCCGCTGCGGCGACGATCGTCTGGGTGATGATGATCGCCGGCTTCATCGCCACCGCGTCCATTGCCGGACATTTGCTCGATCCGTTCAGCCCTTCGCGCCTCGTCGCGGTGGCGGCTGGGGTCTCGGCGGCGGCCTTCCTGCTCTCGGTCGCGGCGGTCTGGGGCATCGAGGGGCGGAAGCCCGCGACGCGGGAAGGCGCAGCGGTGCCGCGCGCACGGGAAGCCTCGTTCGTCGCGGCGCTGTCGGAGGTCTGGAGCGAGCCGCAGTCGCGCCGCTTCGCAATCTTTGTCTTCATATCGATGCTGGCCTTCAGTGCGCAGGACCTGATCCTCGAACCGTTTGCCGGCCTCGTCTTTGCCTATACTCCGGGCCAATCGACGCGCCTGTCCGGCGTGCAGAATGCCGGCGTGCTGGTGGGCATGATCGCGGTTGCGCTGGCCGGCAGTGCGATCGGCGGCGCGCGCCTCGGATCGATGAAGTTCTGGACGGTTGCGGGTTGCATCGCGTCGGCGGCTGCTCTCGGCGGGCTTGTCTGCGCGGGACTTGTGGGGCCGGGCTGGCCGTTGCGCGAATCCGTCTTTGCGCTCGGTGTCGCCAATGGCGTGTATGCCGTCGCAGCCATTGGGTCGATGATGGGCATGGTCAGCGCGGGGGCGAAATCGCGCGAGGGCGTGCGCATGGGTCTGTGGGGCGCCGCGCAAGCCATCGCGTTCGGTCTGGGCGGCCTTGCAGGCACCGTCGTCAGCGACCTCATGCGTTGGATCCTGGGCTCGCCCGCCATTGCCTATATCGCAGTCTTCACGATCGAAGCGCTGCTCTTTCTCCTGTCCGCCATGCTCGCGGCCCGGATCGGATCGATCCGTCGCAACCGGCCCGATCAGGGCGCTGCATCGGCCAAAACCCTTCTGGCTGCCGCCGGAGCAGCCCCTGCGGAGCGGATATCATGACCGATACTGAGACATACGACGTCGTCGTCGTCGGCGGCGGTCCGGCCGGTGCAACGGCAGCCAACGATCTCGCCCGTCTGGGGCGCTCGGTCCTTCTGCTCGATCGCGCGGGGCGCATCAAGCCCTGCGGCGGTGCGATTCCGCCGCGGCTGATCCGCGATTTCGAGATTCCGGATGAGCTTCTTGTGGCGCGGGTTACGTCCGCGCGCATCGTCTCGCCTAAGGCCCGCCATGTCGATATGCCAATCGACGGCGGCTTTGTGGGCATGGTCGACCGGGACGTCTTCGACGAATGGCTGCGCGTTCGTGCGCAGACGGCCGGTGCGATCCGCCGCACCGGGACCTTCGAGCGAATCGCGCGAAACTCGGACGGCACCTCCACCGTCTCCTATCGCGGCAGGGATGGCGCGACCGCGAGCGGTTCCATTCGCGCGCGCGCCATCATCGGGGCCGATGGCGCAAATTCCGCCGTCGCGCGCCAGACAATCGAGAACGCCGATCGCACGCCGTTCGTTTTCGCCTATCATGAGATCATTCGTTCGCCGCGGTTGCAGGGCGGCAATTTCGATGCGGCCCGTTGCGATGTCTATTATCGCGGCGAGCTTTCGCCGGATTTCTACGGATGGGTTTTCCCGCATGGCGACACAGTCAGCGTCGGCACAGGCAGCGCGTGCAAGGGATTCTCGCTGCGCGAGGCGGTCGGAGCGCTCAGACGCGTTGCGGGTCTCGACCGCACGGAAACGATCCGGCGCGAGGGTGCGCCGATTCCCCTGCATCCTCTGCCGCGCTGGGACAATGGGCGCGACGTCGTATTGGCCGGCGACGCAGCGGGCGTCGTCGCTCCGGCGTCGGGCGAGGGCATCTATTACGCGATGGCGGGTGGACGGCTCGCGGCCGAGGCCGTCGATGAGTTTCTGGCAGGGGGAGACGCGCGGGCGCTCGCGAGCGCGCGCAGGCGGTTCATGAAATCGCACGGAAACGTGTTCCGCATGCTGGGCATGATGCAGCGTTTCTGGTATGCAAACGACAACAGGCGCGAGCGCTTCGTGAGCATCTGCCGCGATCGCGACGTGCAGCAATTGACCTGGGATGCCTACATGAACAAGGAGCTGGTCCGCGCCAGGCCGTTGGCGCATGTCCGAATCTTTGCAAAGAACATTGCGCATCTGACGGGTCTTGTGCCGGCGTGATGGCAGCGGGCTCGAAACGCTGGCTCAAGCCGATCGCGGTGGCTGCCGCGGCGGCGGTGGTCGTCGCGTTTCTCGGCGGCACGCTGACGGACACCGGTGCCTGGTACCAGGCCCTGCGCAAGCCGCCGTGGCAGCCGCCGGATTGGCTCTTCGGGCCGGTCTGGACCTTGATCTTTGCGCTCGTCGCGCTGTCGGCAGCAACTGCCTGGCGCAAAGCCCCGGACCGCGCGAGCCGCGACTGGGTAGTCGGGCTTTTCGCATTGAATGGCTTCTTGAATGTGTTGTGGAGCCTGCTTTTCTTTCAGCTCCGGCGGCCGGACTGGGCGTTGATCGAGGTTGTGTTTCTGTGGCTTTCGATCCTGCTGCTGATCGTTGTAGCATGGCGCTTCTCGAGGCTCGCAGGCGCGTTGCTTTTTCCCTACCTGGCGTGGGTGACATTCGCCGCCTGGCTCAATCTTGCGATTGTTCGTCTGAACTGAGCGCACGGGGGCGGAATCTTCCGGGAAGCGCGATGGCCGAACTGATTCAAAGCCCGCGGATCCTCGACGTGATCCTGATTGTCATCGGCGTCGAGGCTGCCTTGCTCATTGCCTTGCGGGCGAAATTCGGTATCGGGCCTCAATATGCCGATATGCTTGCCATGCTTCTGGCGGGTGCCGCGCTTCTGGGAGCATGGCGCGCTTCTCTCGCCGGCGCATCGTGGGAATGGATCGCGCTGTTCCTGTCTGCCGCGCTGGTGGCGCATCTTGCGGATCTTGCTCGCCGCTGGCGGCCGTAGGGACGGCGAACCGCGCTCGCCCCCGCCGGATTCGACGCGCGAAAGAAGCGAGCGCGCAGTCTGGTTCGAGATTTGGCGCGCCAGATTGGCGCCGCGTTCGAACCGCCTGAACGGTCGTTGCCTGCAAACCCACGCCAGCAGATCTGCCGACGTGTCAGATTGTTCTGACACGTGCGGAGACAGGAAATTCGCAATCGATGGGATCGAACCCGCGCGCGATGCGTTGGGAGGGGGCAAAGGGATCGACTCCGATGACCTCCATACAATGGGTGCCTACCCTCATGTTCGTAACGCTGACGGCGGCCGTGCTGTTCGGCGTGCTTCAATTGTTGTCGTTTCTGAGACGTCGCAGCAATCGGCAGGCTGCCGAACAGGCGCTTGTGGGTTCAGGCACACGTTCCGATGTCGGAGCATTTCCTGAAATTGCGGGCATCGGCGCGATAGCGCTGGTCGTCATGGGGTTGCTGACATTCGCGTACAATGCCGGTTCGGGCGGAACCCGGTCGGTCGAGACGCCACCGTCCGCCGCGACTCCCGCGTCCGCAACCGATCAGATGACCGCTCCGGCGCGTCCGAGGGTCAATCCGGCCGAAATGTCGCAGCCGCCGACGCAGTATCCGCTCGGCAGCGGCTCGCCAAACTCGGCGCCGACAAATCCCGCGCCCGCAGATCGCAACTAGCGAAACGCCGCCTTGTCGTTCCGTCCAGGCCTTCGGAGCTCCAGCCCCGGAGGCCAAATTCCATCTGATCGACATGCGGGACGCAATCTGGTTTGCCGCGTCGGGCGCGATGATCCAAGGGCTCCCCGTCTGCGTAGTGATCTGCAAAGCGCGTGGTTGCGACAAGGGCGGTCGCGTCGCACGCGCCCCATGAAGGTTGAATTCCATGACATACGGAGCCGGTTATCTGGTCGCGCTGGTGACCATGGTGGTCATCGACCTTGCATGGTTAAGTGTGATGGCGCCGCGCTTCTACAAGCCGATCATGGGCGACATTGCGTTGAGCGGCTTCAATCTGGGGCCGGCGATCGCATTCTATCTTCTTTATCCGGTCGGAATCGTGATTTTCGCCGTCGCTCCCGCGTTGAAAAGCGGATCGGTCGCAACGGCGCTGATCTATGGCGCGCTGTTCGGATTCTTCACCTACGCGACCTACGATCTGACAAATCAGGCAACCCTGCGCAATTGGTCCACGCAACTGACTCTGCTGGATGTGGCGTGGGGCACGGTCCTTGTCGGTGCAACCGCAGCGGCGGCGTTCTGGGCAGCAGCGAAACTCTCCTGACTCCGCGGGCGTTCAGAATTTCGGAAGCGGAAGGAACGCCCGCGTCCGCCGCTGATAGGCTCGATACATATCGCCTCTTGTCTTGAGCATATGCTCTTCCAGCGGCGGTATGCCGGATACGTGCACCAGAACCCAGTACATGCAGATCGGCGCAAGCAGAGCGACCCAGCCGCCGGGATTTTGTCCGGAAAGGTCGATCGCAATGACCGGGTATGCAGTCCACGCCAGCCATTCGAAGAAGTAGTTCGGATGGCGCGACCAGCGCCACAATCCGACATCGCATACCCCGCGCCGGTTCGCTGGATCGGACGCGAAGCGCCGCAACTGTCTGTCCGCAATGGCCTCTCCGGCGATCGCCACGATCAGGATCGCCGCTCCGACAAGATCCTGGATACGGAAGGCAGGATTCGGATTATGAGCGGCCAATGCGATCGAGAGCGCGAGGACGATGCCGACGGCCGCCTGCGATTGCAGGAACCAGAACATGCGGCGGGGCGCGTCTTTGCCCCATTGCGCCTTCAGGCTGCCATAGCGCGGATCGTCGTCAATCGCCCTGTTGCGCGCCGCAATATGCAAGCCGAGACGCAGGCACCAGAAGCCCGCGAGCACCGCGACCGCAAATTGCCGCCAATGCGGCCATGACCCAGCGCCCACGGGAAGCAAAGCGGCGATGAACGCGACGCCTCCCGTACCGAAGGTCCAGGTCGCATCCACCCAGCGCGAGCTGCCGGTCTTCCGCTGGACGGCCCAGGCGCAGGCCATGATCGCGATCAGTCCGGCTGCGATACATGCCGCGACGATCAGGCACTGCGACAGGCTCACGACATGGCGCTCACAACCGCAGGAAGGGTTGAATGAGCCGGCCGACAAGGCCGTTCAATCGAAGCTCGCCCTGCATTGCGACCAGGCAGATGCACTCCTGGCCGTCATCCACGACAGGCTGGTGATCCACCGTATCGTCGCCAAAGTCGAAGTCGCCCGGACCAAATCGGCCACCCTCATGGCGAAAGGCACCCGACAGGACACAGGTCATTTCCACCCCGGAGTGGGAGTGCTCCAGCATTTTCGTGCCGGAACCGGACCTCAGCAGAAAGACGCGGGTATCGCTCGGATGCGGCAAGAGGATCGGCCGCATGTGGACGGACGGCGCAACCCAGATCCATTTCCCGAAGCGATAACGGCGCACGAATTCCGGAAGCCCGGGAATCTCGCTTTCGGAAACGCTGGCGGGCGAAAGCGCTATCGGAGCCGGCGACATCGGCTCCGTCAGGCGAGACTGGATGTGTTCGAAGGCCGTGCTCGACATCGGTGCCGGAGGGAGGCGGCTAAGCATGGCGCCGCCGGTCTGCTCCAAGACGCGCACGAAGTCGCGACACTTGGGGCAGGCCGCCAGATGCGTCGCGATCGCTACATGCTGCCCGTGATCGAGCGTGCCGGCTGCGAAACCCGCCAACATCAGGTCGTCGGGATGATGTTCGATACTCATGATTGTTCTTCCAGCAGGGTTCGCAGCCTTTTCATCGCCAATCGCATCCGGGACTTGACCGTTCCCAGCGGAATGCCAAGAATCTTTGCAATTTCGGAATGCGCCTTCTCCTCGAAGAACGACAGTTCGATCACTCGGACCTGTTCCGCCGAAAGCGCAGCGAGTGCTGCGCGCACGCGCCGATCGGACTGTGCAGACGCCAGGCTCGCGTCAGGCTGCGGCGCCTCATCCGCGTGAAATTCCAGGGCGACATCGGAGGTCTCGCCGATCTGGCCGCGGCGCTCGCGCCGATATGCATCGATCCGGAGGTTGCGCGCGATCGCGAAGATCCACGTCGCCGCATTCGCGCTTGCAGGATCGAACAGCGCAGCCTTGCGCCAGACCGCCAGCATGGTCTCCTGGGCCAGTTCCTCCGCCCGCACGTCGTTGACGCCGGAACGCTGCATGTAGGTTTTGATCCGAGGGGCGAAATACTCGAACAGGGCGGCGAACGCCGTGCGATCCTGGTGCGCCGCAATGGCGCCGATCCGGGCCTCCCAATCGGCTGGCCTCGCGGCTTCTTTATTTCTATCCGGCATGGATGACAGACGCCTCTGCCGCAAAGGAGGGGGCACGCGCATCCCGGACTGGGAAAGGCATCGGACGGCGAGGTTCATGGTCCGCTATACGCCCAACCCGGCCTTTTGGATCAGCACGGGCGGGTGATCCATCCCCCCCGATTGTTCGTATGTTCCTT
Source organism: Pseudorhodoplanes sp. (assembly GCA_013388965.1). Lineage (GTDB taxonomy): Bacteria > Pseudomonadota > Alphaproteobacteria > Rhizobiales > Xanthobacteraceae > Pseudorhodoplanes. The sequence continues at coordinate 37,837 of JACAEG010000122.1, forward strand.
TGGAACGCGGGCTCCGGAACGCCAGGATATTGCCCTGGATCACTGAGCCGCATGCCAGCCGATGCTCGCTTGAATATTGCAGTGGTCGGAACCGGAATTGCCGGCCTGTCGGCCGCATGGTTGCTGAGTCAGCGTCATCAGGTGACCGTTTATGAGCGGGCTGACCGGATTGGCGGGCATTCCAACACGATCATAGCATCTGTCGGCGGGCGCAGCATCGCTGTCGATACCGGCTTTATAGTGTTCAACCGCAAGACCTATCCGAACCTTTCGGCGCTGTTCGAACTGCTGGAGGTGCCGACGCAGCTCTCCGAAATGTCATTCGGTGCGTCCCTGGAGGGGGGCGAGTTCGAGTATTCCGGAAGCGGACTTCGGGGCTTGCTCGGGCAGCCGCGCAATCTGCTTCGGCCTCGCTTCTGGTCGATGCTGAGCGACCTCCTGCGCTTCTACAGGGAAGCGCGCGGCTCGTCCTCACTTTCCGACGACCCTTCCATGACCCTCGGCGATTACCTCAAGAGGGGCCGTTACGGCAAAGCCTTCCGCGACGACCATCTGTTGCCGATGGCGAGCGCCATCTGGTCGGCGCCTCCAGCGGAAATGCTGTCCTATCCGGCCACGGCCTTCATCCGCTTTCACGACAATCACGGTCTGCTTCAGCTAACGGATCGGCCGGCATGGGAAACCGTCGTCGGCGGCAGCCGCACCTATGTCGAACGACTGGCATCCTCGTTTGCCGGGCGCATCAAGGTTGATACCGCGGTTCGCAGCATCCGCCGCATGGCGGGCCACGTGATCGTCTCGGATACGCGGGGGCATACTGCACGTTACGATCATGTGGTCATGGCCTCCCACGCCGACCAGGCGCTCGCTGCGCTGGACGATCCAGGAAACACGGAGCGCGAGCTTCTCGGCGCGTTCCGATACAGCCGAAACCTCGCGGTGCTCCACACGGACGACAGCTTCATGCCGAAACGGCGAGCGGTATGGTCGAGCTGGAACTATCTCGGGCCTGGCGGGACCTCGAGTGATGGCGTTTGCGTGACGTACTGGATGAACCGGCTTCAGAATATTGCCAGCGAGGTGCCGCTGTTCGTCACGCTCAATCCGCCGCGGCCGCCCCGCGCCGGGACGCTGCTCCACAGCGAGGTTTACGAACATCCGATTTTCGATTCCGGCGCGATTGCGGCTCAGCGCAAGCTTTGGCTGCTCCAGGGGCAGCGCAACACCTGGTTCTGCGGAGCATATTTCGGCGCGGGCTTCCACGAGGACGGCCTTCAGGCGGGACTGGCAGTCGCAGAAGAGCTGGGCGGCCTGCGGCGCCCCTGGTCCGTACCCGACGAGTCCGGTCGCATCGTGCGGTCGGTGCGCTATGCGGATCAGCAAAAGTCGGATGCGCGGACATGATGCTGCGATCGGCAATCTACATTGGCTCGGTGATGCATCGCAGGCTTAAGCCGCGAGCCCATCTGTTTCGCTATCGCGCGTTCTGGCTGCTGATAGATCTTGACGAGCTGGACATGCTCAACGACCGGCTTCGCTTGTTCTCGTACAATCGGCCGAATGTGTTCAGTCTCCATGACAAGGATCATGGCGACGGCAGTTCGACGGCGGTGCGCGTGCAAGTCGAAGATCGGCTTCGCGAGGCGGGAATCGATATTTCGGGCGGTTCGATACGGCTTCTCTGCATGCCGCGCACACTCGGCTACTGCTTCAATCCGCTGAGCATCTATTTCTGTTGCCGCGCCGACGGTTCTCCGGCTGCATTGATCTATCAGGTTCACAACACCTTCGGCTAGCGGCACAGTTACGTCATACCGGCTGTTGCCGAGGATGGCGAATTGCGGCAGTCATGCCGGAAAGCGTTTTACGTATCACCCTTCATGAACATGAACATGCGGTACGATTTTCGAGTGTCCGGTCCCGACAGACATCTCGCCGTCGGCATTCGGGTCGGTTCGCAGGAGGGCGCGGTTCTCAACGCCGTTCTGACCGGCAAGAGAAGCGCATTGAGCGACCGCGCTCTGATGCGCGCATTCGTTTTCATGCCGGCAATCACCGTGAAAACGATTGCGGCCATTCATTGGGAGGCGCTTCGTCTGTGGTTGAAGGGACTTCGATTGGTTCCGCGCCCGGCCCCGCCCGTGCAGTCCTCCACGATCGTCGTCGCCAGCGACGCGGTTCGGGCCGAACGCTGATGTCCGTCCAGCACGAGCAGGTGGCGCTCCCGCCGACGATCGGGTCGGGAAAGCGCTCATTCGCCGAAGCGATCTTGCGACGGATCTTGCGCCGATTGGAATGCGGACAGCTCGTCGTCGAGACGCCCGACGGGGAGCGTTTGGTGTTCAACGGCAAGCATCCGGGACCACTGGCGCGGCTTGCGATCCATCGCTGGCGCAGCATCTGGCGTTTGGCCACGGGCTGCGATGTCGGATTTGCCGAAGCGTATCTGGCTGGCGACTGGTCCACGCCGAACCTGGACGCGCTGTTCAAGCTCGCGTGCGCCAACAATATCGCTGAGCCGACATGGTTGCACAGAGTCCTGGGAGCGGGACGGAAAATTCGGCATGCCCTCAATCGCAATACGAGGCGCGGAAGCCGCCGCAACATTTCCGCTCACTACGACCTCGGAAACGACTTCTACCGGCAATGGCTCGATGCGGGAATGAGCTACTCCTCGGCTCTGTTTTCCGCGACCGATCAAACGCTCGAGGAAGCCCAGACTGCGAAGCTTGACCGCATTATCGACCTGCTGGACGTGTCGGGACGAGAGCGGATTCTTGAGATCGGCTGTGGCTGGGGCAGTCTGGCCGAGCGAATGCTGGAGCGCACAGACTGCACGCTGATCGGGTTGACGCTTTCCATTGAGCAATTGAAATGGGCCGAAAAGCGGCTGAAGGACCGCGACTTGCTCGATCGCTGCGAGCTTCGTCTTCAGGACTATCGCGATGTAAGCGGTGAATATGACCGGATCGTCTCGATAGAGATGCTTGAGGCCGTGGGAGAGGCCTATTGGCCCAGATATTTCGAGGTATTGCGGGGGCGGCTCGCGCGCGACGGCATCGCCGTGATTCAGGTCATCACAATCGATGAAGACCTGTTCGAGGGCTATCGCCGGCGGCCGGACTTCATCCAGAACCATATTTTCCCCGGCGGCATGTTGCCGACCGTACGGATCGTCGAACAGCAGGCAGCCAAGGCTGGCCTTCGGATCGTTGCCCGGGAGGCGTTCGGAGACAGCTATGCGCAAACGCTCGACGCATGGCAGCGCCGCTTCCAGAAATCCTGGCCCCTTTTGCAAAATATGGGCTTCGACGAACGCTTCAAGCGAACCTGGGAATATTACCTGGCCTATTGTCAGGCAGGGTTCGAGACCCGCGCCCTGAATGTCGGCCTGTTCAAGCTTGTGCGAGAGCCGGGCCTACCGGGTTCCTCCGATGCGCGACCTGGGGCGAAGCCGAGGCGCCGCGCGGCGCCGCCGGAAAAAGTTGCTCGCTAGGCGGACACGCGGGCTGGCGACGCGCCCTGATAGAGATCCCGGCCGGCAACCAGAGCGCGGATTTTTCCATCGGCAATTCCGCGCTTGAGCATCCAGAAGCCGCAGTCGGGGTGGATGTATTTCACGCGTCCCGGTCCGACGATACCCTCGGCGCGCTCGATGGCATGGGCAATCGAATCCGCCGATTCGATCTCCGTCGATTTTATGTCGATCACACCGAGGCCAAGCCCGATTTCCGGACGCAGGCCACGGAATGCGGCAAGCTCCTCGACGGGCCGGTGCGCATTCTCCATCACGATGTGATCGACATGAAGCGCATTGAGATAATTCACCAGCTTGTCCCAGCTTCCTTTCTGAATCGACTGGCCGCCATAATTGCCGAAGCACAGATGCACGGCGGGCGTGGTCCTGACCGCGTCCAGCACGATATTCATCGCTTCCGCCGCCCAGGTCCATTCCTCGGGACTTCCCGGAAGATTGGCTTCGTCGACCTGCACGATGTCGGCATCGATATGGCGCACCTGCTCCGCGAGCGCCCTGGCGATCGCCATAGCAAGCTCGGGCAGGCTCTTGTAATGCAGATCGAGCAGCGTTTTTGCCAGCATGTGCGGACCCGTCAGGGTGAACTTGAAGGGCTTGCTGGCGAGTCTGCGCGCCCGCGCGCAGGCCAGGGGCAGATCGAGCGTCCCTGACCCGATGGGGCCATCCACCACGCCCGGCGGGCGCGTCCGAAACTTCATCCCCGTCTGTCCGCGATAGCTGACAAGCTCCTCGAACGTCGCCGCCGACCGGATGCCCGCCATCGGCCTGAGGAAATACTCGATCATCCCGTTGGTCTCGGGATGATTGACGTCGAAGCGCGAGAGTTCGCCGTCGCAGACCACGTCGATGCCGGCGCTCTCCTGCGTATGGATGACCACGCGCGTGGCATCGATCAGGGCCTGCTCGGAGGGCAGCGCGATCAGCCAGTCTGGCACCGGGTAGGAGCCCACGACGGTCGTTTTGATCAGCGGTTGTGACATATCGAACCCCGTTTTTGCAGACGGCTGTGCATGGACATTCGCGCCCATCGCTGGTATCCATCTGGTTAACTTTTTACCATGCCAGAGCAACCTTCGCCAGACGCAACATCGTGAGTCAATCCGTTCTCCCAGACAGATTTCGTGACGTCGATCATCTCGAGGACGTGATGACGATGCCGTCCCGGCAGCTGATCGGCGATCTGGAGAAGGTCGACGGCGACATTCTCATCCTTGGCGTGGGCGGAAAGATGGGCCCGACGCTCGCCCGTCTCGCGAAACGCGCCGCGCCGCAAAGGCGCGTGGTCGGAGTCGCGCGCTTCAGCGAAAAGGGATTGCGGGAAAAGCTGAGCGGGTGGGATATCGAATGTATCGAGGCCGATCTGCTCGATCGCCGGCAGGTCGCCAATCTTCCACGGCTGCCCAACGTGATTTTCATGGCCGGCATGAAATTCGGCTCTGCGGGGCAGGACGACCTGATCTGGGCGATGAACGCCCATGTTCCCGCGCTCGTCGCCGAGCATTTCGCGGGATCGCGCATCGTCGCCTATTCGACGGGCTGCGTTTACCCTTACATGAACGTGCTTCACGGCGGCCCCACCGAGCTGACGCCCGCGACGCCGCCTCCCGGGGCCTATGCGAATTCCTGCGCGGCTCGCGAAAAGATCTTTCAGTATTTTTCCCGGGTGACGAATACTCCGGGCCGCATCATCCGGCTCAACTACGCGATCGACATGCGATATGGAGTCTTGTTCGACGTCGCGTCGCGCGTGTTCAACAAGGAGGCGCTCGACCTCACAATGGGGCATGTCAACGTGATCTGGCAGGGCGACGCCAACAGCATGGTATTGCGCTCGCTTCTCCACTGCACGATCCCGTCGTCTCCGCTTAACGTCAGCGGTCCCGAAATGCTGAGCGTGCGCTGGCTCGCTCACACATTCGGCCGAAAGTTCGGGGTCGAGCCGGTGCTGACCGGAACGGAGGCTCCGGACGCCTGGTTGAACAATTCCGCGCACGCCTTCGACCTGTTTGGCTATCCGAGCGTGCCACTTGCGCGTTTGATCGACTGGACGGCGGACTGGGTCTCGCGCAGCATGCCGAGCCTCGGCAAGGACACAAAATTCGACCGTCGCGATGGCACTTTCTGACCCTGCTCCGGGAGCGATCTCGGCGCTGCAGCCGCATGAGATTGCCGCGGCGAATGCTCTCGTATGCGAGGCGGGCTGGAACCAGGTGGATGCGGACTGGCGGATCTTTCTCGCATTGGGTCAGGTATACGCGATGCGGGACGGCGGCGGGCACGTTGTCGCAACTGCCGCCACGCTTTCGCACGGGCAGAAGTTTGCCTGGATCAGCATGGTGCTGGTGAGGGGCGCGTTCCGGCGGCAGGGATTGGCGACCCTGCTGCTGCGCCGTTGCATTGACGATCTGACCGCCAGGGGCTGCGTGCCAATTCTCGATGCAACGCCAGCGGGCCGCGAGGTGTATCGCGCTCTCGGGTTTGAAGACGTGTGGGGCTATCACCGCCTCGCATTGCAGGCGGCGGCGCAGGCCCGGATCGCGCCCCGGCCGCATGGAGTGGAGATTCGCCCGATCGACGAGACGGCCTGGCGCGACATCTGCGACTACGACGCGGCGGCCTTCGGTGCGAGGCGCGACGCGCTGCTCGCCGGCCTGCGCGGCCGGCTGCCCGGTGCCGAATATTGCGCCGTGGCCGGGGACAGGATTGTCGGCTTCTTGCTCGGACGCGACGGGCGCGTCGCCAGCCAGCTGGGTCCGCTGATTGCCGACAACGACGAAATCGCGATCGCCCTTCTGCAACGGGCGCTCGCTGCCATTCCAGCGCCCATCTTTATCGACCTCGCCGACACCAGGAGCGCCGTGCTCGGCTATCTGTCAGCCGCAGGATTTGCCCCGCAGCGGCCGCTGACGCGCATGCAGCTCGGATCGGGGGACAGATTCGACGATCCCTTGCGGACCTACGCCGTCGCCGGCCCGGAATTCGGATAGGAAAGGGCCGGACGAGCGGCCGGCCCTCTGAATTTCGCGATCAGTTCCGGGTTCAGAACTTGGGCGCGCTGACCGCCGGCATCTTCACGGACTTGTCGAGGAATTCGTTGGTGTAAGCCGTCTTGATGTCATACGGCTTATCCATCTTCAGATATTCGTCGACCAGCTTGTAGTCCGCATCCATGCGCTTGTCGTCGTGCCACCCGAGCGCGACGTTGCGTGACGTCTCGTCGCTCATCAGCACCGTCACCAGTTTCCAGTTCGTCATCTCGTTGTCGTAAAGCAGCGCACCATTCGCCTCCACCAGCGCCTTGATGCACGGCTCCGGATTCTTCACGCAGTCGGCGAACGCCTTCTGCGTGATCTTCACGAACTTGTCGACCGTCGCCTTGTTGTCCTTCAGCCAGGCGCCGTTGACGATAATCGAGTTGCCGTAGGGGTTCACGCCGGCATCCTTCCAGGCCAGGAAGCCCATGTCATCGCCGAGTTCGCGGCTGAACACGTGGTGCAGATTGTAGAACGACGTGGTCGCGTCGATCGTCTTGGCCTTGAGCGCGCCAAGCTTGGCATTGGCGTCGATATTGACCCAGGTCACCGATTGCGGATCGATGCCGTTGGCCTTGGCAAGGGCCGGCCACATGGTGCGCGCGCCGTCGCCGGCCGGATTGCCGATCTTCTTGCCGGCCAGGTCCTTCACCGACTTGATGCCGCTGCTTTTCAGCCAGTAGAGGCCCTGCGGCGAGTTCGCATAGACATTCATGACGCCCACGAGGTCGGCGCCCTTGCCGCGGAACAGGAGAACGCCCGCCATGTCGGAGAGGCCGATCTGCGAGGTTCCGGCGCCGACCTTCTGAGCCGACGCCGCCGATCCACGGCCGGTTTCGATTGTGAGGTCGATGCCGGCATCCTTGTACAAGCCCATCTTTTGGGCATAGTAGTAGGGCGCGTGGTCTCCGCCGGCGACCCAGTTGAGCGTGAAGGTCACCTTTTCCGCCATTGCGGGTGAAACGCCGAGGGCAGCGACCGAGATCGCCGCGGCGGCAGTTTTCCAGACGTTGTGCATGTTATCCTCCCTGAATTTCGATCGTCGCAGCCGCTCGCTGATGAGCCATCCACGCAATTAACTATACGGTTAACGTGACAAAACGATAGGATTGCCCCGGAAAGCTGTCAATTGCCCTTGCGTGATTCCATGACCAGGCTCTCATCCCGCTCCCGCATGTCCACGCGCGAAGCCATCCTGGCTGCCGCGCAGCATGAATTCGCGGCGAAAGGCCTGTCCGGAGCGCGGGTCAATACCATTTCCAGCCGCGCGCGCGCCAACAAGAGGCTGATCTACTACTATTTCGGCAGCAAGGACGGCCTGTATCTGGCGGTCCTCGAACGTGTCTATGAGGGCCTGCGCGGTGAGGAGCGCAAGCTCAACCTCGATCATCTGGAGCCCGAAACGGCCATGCGGCGGCTGATCGAATTCAATTTCGATTATTGTCGCAAGCATCCGGAACTGATCAGCCTCATCAACAACGAGAACCTGCACCGGGCCAGGCACCTCCGGAAATCGACCAAGGTGCGAGAACTCCACAGTCCCTTTGTTCGCATGATCGACGAGATTCTCCGCCGCGGCGTTGCGAAGGGTGTCTTCCGGAAAGGCCTCGATGCCGTGGACGTCTACATCACCCTTGCCGCCATCGGCTACTTCTACCTTTCGAACAACTGGACGCTGTCGGCGATATTCGGGCGCGACCTCAGCAGTCCGGCGGCCTGCAACCGGCGGAAGCGGCACAACATCGACATGATGCTGAACGCCCTGCGGGCCAGGCCGCAGCGTGCGCGTTGACAGCATGCGTCAAACCGGCAAAATGTAACCGTCCGGTTACCGAGTACAGGCATGGGCTCACGAATTGACGACTGGCCGGCAGGCGTCTGCCAGGCCCTGCGTGCGGGATCCGTCATTCCGGCCCATCCGCTCGCATTGACCGCCGACCGCAGTTTCGACGTTCGCCGGCAGGCCGCATTGACCCGCTACTATGTCGACGCGGGGGCAGGCGGTCTGGCCGTCGGCGTCCACACCACCCAGTTTGCCATCCGCGATGCCGGTCTCTATCGCCCGGTACTTGAACTCGCGCAGAGGACTGCGTCCGAATGGTCGAACAAGCCGCTCGTCATGATCGCGGGCCTTGCCGGACGCACCGAACAAGCTGTCCGTGAAGCCGATATCGCCGCCGGGATCGGCTATCATGCGGGTCTCCTGTCGCTTGCCGCGATGAAGGGCGCAAGCGAGGACGATCTGATCGCGCATTGCGAGCGCGTGGCCCAGCGGATTCCGGTCATCGGCTTCTACCTGCAGCCCGCCGTCGGCGGAATTGTTCTGCCGGCATCGTTCTGGAAGCGCTTTGCGGCCATCGAGAATGTCGTCGCCATCAAGATGGCGCCCTTCAACCGCTACCGCACGCTCGACGTCATCCGCGGGGTGGTGGAGGCAAAGGCGGAGGACCGCGTCACCCTCTATACCGGCAACGACGATCATATCGTGCTCGATCTCCTCGCGCCCTTCCCGGTGGTGCGCGGCGGAGAAACGGTGACGGTTCGCATCAAGGGCGGGCTCCTCGGCCACTGGAGCGTTTGGGTGAAGAGAGCCGTCGAGCTTCTCGCCAGAATTCATGTCGCGGCAAGCGCCCCCGAGGTGCCGGCCGAGCTGCTGGCGCTCGACGCCCAGGTGACCGACTGCAATTCGGCGATTTTCGATGTCGCCAACAATTTTCACGGTGTCATCGCGGGTTGTCACGAAGTGTTGCGACGACAGGGCCTGCTGGAGGGCATCTGGTGCCTCGATCCGGACGAAACGCTGGGGCCAGGGCAAAGCGCGGAGATTGATCGCGTCTACGCAGCCTATCCGCATCTCAACGACGACGCCTTCGTGCGTGCAAATCTCGACCGGTGGCTGTTATGATCATGACGAACGCGGGCATATCCAATCTGGTCTCGCGCCGGGGGCTGTCGTACCGTCGTCACAGCGCAACCAAGCGTCACTGAAGCCGGAGCGGGGCGGTGGACATCTATCGCAATTCGATTCAGCGTTACTCGATCGCCGTCTTCAGCCATCTCATGCTGATTGTGGCGTGGCATCTTTTCGTCACACTCGGAAACGTTCCGAAATTCGTGATGCCGTCGCCTTATGCGACGCTGCAGGCATTGCTTGAGCCAAACTATCGCTGGCCGGAAAACATCATGGTGACCACCATCGAGATTTTCGGAGGCTATTTTCTCGCCGTGATCGGCGGCATCGGACTTGCGCTGCTGTTTTCGTGGTTTCGCATTTTCGAGATGATCACCATGCCGCTTCTGGTCAGCCTCAACATGGTCCCCAAGGTGGCCTTGGGACCGCTCATTCTCGTTTGGTTCAGCTATGGGATCGGCCCCAACATCGCGATGGCGTTTGCGATCTCCTTCTTTCCGATCGTGCTCACCACCGCACGGGGCCTGCAGGAGGTTGAGCCGGACCTGCTCGATCTCGTGCGCTCCGTCCGGGGCTCGCGCTGGCAATTGTTCGCCAAGATCCAGCTGCCCGGCGCTCTCCCGTACATTTTTTCGGGCATGAAGGTGGCCGCGATCCTGGCCGTCGCAGGCGCGATCGTGGGCGAATTCCTGGGATCGTCCCGCGGCCTTGGCTATCTCATGCTGCAGGTGCAGGTGACGCTCGATACCGCCGCGATGTTCATGGCGGTGATCCTGATCACGCTGATCGGAATGGTGCTGTACGGCATCGTGCTCGGTCTCGAGAGGCTGCTGGTCGTTCGGGACGCGCGGATCTAGTGACGGGCATGAGCGAACCATTCATCCGGCTTGTCGGCGTCCAGAAGGTCTACCGCGTTCGCGGGGCGGAATTTCCGGCTGTTTCGGAAGCGACCTTCGACATCGAGCAGGGCGAGCTCGTTTCGCTGGTCGGACCGTCCGGCTGCGGCAAGACCACGCTGCTGAAAATCATTGCGGGCCTGCATTCCTACGACGCCGGCGAGTTGCGCATCGGAACGCAGACCCAGCCCTTCGACCCTTCCCGCGACATCGGCATGGTCTTTCAGCAGCCGCTGCTGCTCAAGTGGCGCCGGATCGTCGACAATGTCCTGCTGCCGGCGGAAATTCTCGGCCTGCCGCTGGCGGAAAGCCGCGAGCGCGCACGCGACCTGCTCCGCTTGGTCGGGCTTTCAGGTTCGGAGGAGAAGTATCCCTACGAATTGTCCGGCGGCATGCAGCAGCGGGCCGCGATTGCGCGGGCCCTGGTCCACGATCCGAAGCTGATCCTGATGGATGAGCCATTCGGCGCCCTCGACGCCTTGACCCGCGAGAAGATGAACCTGGAATTGCTGCGGATTTGGCAGGAATCCGGAAAGACCATTCTCTTCATCACCCACGGCATCACCGAAGCGGTGTTTCTCGGCACGCGCGTGATCGTGCTGACGGCGGGGCCCGCCCGCATGGCCGACAATTTCCGGGTCAACCTGCCGCATCCGCGAACGCTCGACATGAAAACGCACGAGGCGTTCGGCGAATATACGCGGCGGATCTACAACCTGCTCGGCATGAATTGAAGTGTCACACCGATGACCTATGACGGAATCATTCTCGGGGCCGGGCACAACGGCCTCATTCTGCAAGCCTATCTCGGCAAGGCGGGCTTCAAGACGCTATGCATCGAAAGGCTTCCCGTTGCAGGCGGCGGTCTTGCGACGCTGGAAGACCCGCGGCATCCGGGCTTCCTGCACAACACGCATGCCTTCTTTCAGCGCGGCATTACCGACATGCCGTGGTATTCCGACCTCGAGCTGGCGCGGCATGGCGCAACCTATATCGAGCCGGAACTCAACGTCGCGCTGATTACACGCGGCGGGCAGGCGCTCGAATGGTGGACCGACATCGACAGGACTGCTGCCTCGTTCGCGGCGTTCAGCCGCCGGGACGCCGAGACACTCAGACGCTGGCGCGACGATTTCGTGCCGGTCGTGCAGAATATCCTTGCGCCGGAAGCCAGGTCTCCTCCGCTTCCGCCGGAGCGCCGGCAGGAGCTTCTCGGTCGAAGCGTAATAGGACGAAAGCTTCTCGACGCCAGCAAGCTCTCACCGCTCGAGTTTGTGCATCAGGAATTCGAGAACCCGACCGTGAAGGCAGGCCTCCTGTTCTTCAACGGCCTGCGCGAGGTGGATTTGCGGCTGCGCGGTTTCGGGCATCATATCGCGGCCCTGCTTGCGAGCCCGACCAAGGCGCAGATGTCGCGAGGAGGAACGGCCTCGCTGGCGCGGGCGTTGCAGTCCGCGGTGCATGAAAGCGGGGGCGATATCCGCTTCATGACCAGGCCAGTCCGCATCCTCGTGGAGAATGGTCGGGCCATCGGGGTTGAAACCAGCGATGGCGATGTCATCGAAGCGAGACACTTCGTCTGCTCGTCTCTCAACCCGCAGCAAACCTTTCTCGAACTGCTGGACGCGGCGCATCTGCCGCGCGCCATTAGGGACAAGGCGGAGCGGTTCAAGTACAATCTTCTCGCGCCCCTGTTCGCGCTCCATCTCAATCTGCGCGAGCCTCCGCGCTACGCGGCGGCGGCAGGCAATCCGGACCTTGCCAAGGCATTCATGGTCATCCTGGGGCTCGACCATGTCGATCAGTTCAACGACATCGTCGCGCATCACGAACGCGGCACAATCCCTCCCACCGTCATGTGGGGGGCGTCGCCTACGATCTTCGATCCGAGCCAGGCCCCTGAGGGCCAGCACACGGCATTCATGTGGGAGAAGCTCCCGTTTCACCTCAACGGCGATTCCAGAAACTGGGATGCCGTCGCCCAGGCTCACGGTCGCGCAATGCTGGAGCTTTGGACATCCTACGCCCCAAATCTGGAAAATGCCGTCATCGACACTTTCGTCCGCTCGCCCCTCGATGTCGCGCGTTCGTTGCCGAACATGCGCGAGGGCGATCTGCTGATCGGTGCCTTCCATGACGGCCAGATCGGGTTCAATCGACCGTTCCCGGGCGCCGGGCATTATCGAGCCCATATCGACAATCTCTATCTGTGCGGATCGAGCAGTCATCCCGGCGGCAACGTGACCGGGCTGCCTGGCTATAACGCGGCGCAGGTCATTCTTGCCGATCACGGTGCAGCCGCGCCGTGGGCACCGCCACCGATCGAAACGCGGCTGGCAACCCTGCAATAGGCCGACCCTCTCGAGCAGCCCGGCGGCAGCCCCATCTGGCAGATCGATGTGCGGCGGCGCTGGCCCGTGCGGAAGACGGAAGCCGGCGTTATTGCAATATTGAACAAATTCGCCTGCCGCAGACTAACGGTTTTCTGGCGGAGGGAATTGTATCGTTCCGTTCGGGATCGCGGGTGGGCCGGAGTATTCCGATGGCTCTCGCCGTACGGTATTTTGCGTATGTCGCCGGTGTCGCCCTTCTCATCACCGGCTTTGTCTCCGCCTATCTTTTCGTGGTGGGAGATCCCGGCGAGCGGTCAACGGTCGCGGCAATGACCGACGGCTTCCAGCCGCGCTCGTCGGAGCCGGAATATTCGGCCGCGATCGGGCGCGTCCCGATCTGGGTCGCGCCGACCCCCAAATACGACCTTCCCCCGCCGGATGTTCAGGCCCAGAAGAAAGCGGCAGTGAAGTCGCGCAGGCCGCGCGACATCATCCCCTGGGACGAAAGTGTGCGAGGAAGCTTCGCGCGCGAGGATTTCTACGCGCAGGAGCCAAAATACTTCTCCGAGCCGTATCGCGGGCAATAGCGGAACGACGCGGCCCGAGGGCATCGCGCGCGGTCATTGCCGGGCCGACGCCCTTACGGCGTTGCGAACCGGCAATCCGGCTATTCGAAAAGCGACGGGCGCGCGGGTCACGCTCCGCGCATGGCGGCTGTATTTCGGCTCACTGGCGCGGTGCCGAGGTCGCATAGCGGCCGTCAACATAGATCAGCGGGCTGATGTCGTCGTGCCGAAGCTCGGTTGCGACGACGTTGCCGACGAAGATGGTATGCGAGCCGGAGCGGTGCGCGCTCGCGATCTCGCAGTCGAAGCTCGCAAGCGCGCCCACCAGCGCGGGAGCGCCGGTGAGCAATGTCGTCCAGTCCCGGCCCTCGAATCGCAGATCCCGGGCATGCGGATCGCTGAAGCGCCGTGCGGTCGCATCGTCCGAGCTGGCAAGAAGGTTCACGCAAAAAAATCCTGCGGCGTGGATCATCGCATGACTCCTAGCGGAGCGATTGACGCACACCAGCAGTGACGGAGGCTCGGTCGAGACCGAGCAGACCGACGTCGCGATCAGTCCGTGCCGCTGGCCCTCGTGCAGCGTGGTGATCAGCGAGACACCGGCTGCGAGGCGGCGCATGCCGCTTTTGAACAGCGAGGGATCAACCATCGCGCATCTGTCCCCGGAAGAAGGCGAGCGGGGTGCCTTCGCCTTTCGAGACGAGATCGACCACGCGGCCGATGCAGATCGTGGTCGTGCCGACGCGGTGCGTGGCGGTGAGCGTGCAGTCGAATGCGCCCAGCGCGTCGTTGAATACGGGCGCGCCTGTGGTCAGCGCGTCCCAGCGTCCGGCCTCGAAGCGGTCGGCGCCCTTGAGCGCGGTCTTGCCGAAGAAGATGTCTGCAACGTGCCTCGCGCTTGCGGGCAGGACGTTGATCGCGAAATGCCTTGCTTCCAGAACCGCGGACAATGCACTCGTACTGTCGTCGATCGAAACCAGCATGGTCGGTGGATCGGCGCAGACATGCGCGGCCGACAGGCCGAGAAATCCGGCCGGTCCGTCCTTGCCGCGCGCAGTCACGATGGTGATGCCCGTGATGCGCTCGCCGAGCGCGAGCCAGA
>JACAEG010000159.1 GCA_013388965.1 Pseudorhodoplanes sp.
CCTCGAGGCCCGTGCCGATCAAATAGTCCTCGAGCGCGCGTTCGTCCTTGAGATATTGCTCGGACTTGCCGCGGGTCACTTTGTACAGCGGCGGCTGCGCGATGTAGAGGTGCCCGCGCTCGATCAGCGCCGGCATCTGGCGGAAAAAGAAGGTCAGCAGCAGCGTGCGGATATGCGAGCCGTCGACATCCGCGTCCGTCATGATGATGATCTTGTGATAGCGCAGCTTGTCCGGGTTGAATTCCTCGCGCCCGATGCCGGTGCCGAGCGCGGTGATGAGCGTGCCGATTTCCTGGCTCGACAGCATCTTGTCGAATCGCGCGCGCTCGACGTTCAAAATCTTGCCGCGCAGCGGCAACACGGCCTGGAACTCGCGGTTGCGGCCCTGCTTGGCGGAGCCGCCGGCGGAATCGCCCTCGACGATGAACAGCTCGGACTTCGCCGGATCGCGCTCCTGGCAATCGGCCAGCTTGCCGGGCAGCGAGGAAACATCGAGCGCGCCCTTGCGGCGGGTCAATTCGCGCGCTTTGCGCGCAGCCTCGCGTGCAGCGGCGGCTTCGACGACCTTGCCGACGATCGACTTCGCTTCGTTCGGATGGATTTCGAACCAGTCCTGCAGGGCCTGATTGACGACGTTCTCCACCACAGGCCGGACTTCGGACGAGACGAGCTTGTCCTTCGTCTGCGAGGAGAATTTCGGATCGGCGACCTTCACCGAAAGCACGGCGGTCAGGCCTTCGCGGCAATCGTCGCCGGTCAGGTCGACCTTCTCCTTGCGCGAGGCGCCCATCGTCTCGGCATATTGCGTCACCTGCCGCGTGAGCGCGCCGCGGAAGCCCGCGAGATGCGTGCCGCCGTCGCGCTGCGGGATGTTGTTGGTGAAGCACAGCACGTTCTCGTGGTAACTGTCGTTCCACCACAGCGCGGCTTCGACGCCGATGCCGTCGCGATCGGTCTTGATATAGATCGGAGCTGGAATCAGGGCGCTTTTGTTGCGATCGAGATACTTGACGAACGCCTCGACGCCGCCCTCGTAGCGCATCTCCTCGCGCTTCTCGACGGCATGGCGCTTGTCGGTGAGGATGATGGTCACGCCGGAATTGAGAAAGGCGAGCTCGCGCAAACGGTGTTCGAGCGTCGCAAAATCGAACTCGACCATCGTGAAGGTTTGCGGCGAGGGCAGGAAGGTCACTTCCGTGCCCTTGCGGCCTTCCGACGGCCCGGTGACGGCGAGCGGCTTGACCGCGACGCCGTCGCGGAACTCCATGAAATGTTCTTTCCCATCGCGCCAGATGGTGAGCCTGAGCCAGCTCGACAGCGCATTCACGACGGAGACGCCGACGCCGTGCAGGCCGCCGGAAACCTTGTAGGAATTCTGATCGAATTTTCCGCCGGCATGGAGCTGGGTCATGATGACCTCGGCCGCCGACACGCCTTCGCCCTTGTGGATGTCGACCGGGATGCCGCGGCCGTCGTCGCGCACGGTGCACGAACCGTCGGGATTGAGCGTGACCAGGATTTCCTTGGCGTGGCCGGCGAGCGCCTCGTCGACCGCATTGTCCACCACCTCATAGACCATGTGGTGGAGGCCGGAACCGTCGTCGGTGTCGCCGATATACATGCCCGGCCGCTTGCGCACGGCATCGAGGCCCTTGAGGACCTTGATCGATTCCGCGTCGTAATCGGACGAAGCGGGAGATGGGTTCTGGCGGGCGGGTTCGGCCATTCGGACGCCTCGAATCACATTCACAAAATGTCGCGTGGGACGGCTTTGCTTGACACGAAAAGTGCCTGCCGTACAGCGCAAAAACACAAGCGTTAAGTGGTTGCGATTGTTGGTTTTTTCAAGGCCGCACGGAGCCGGAATCGGCGCAATTTCAGTGGGCGTGGAATGCGCTCTTTGGGGCCTGTCCGGCCCGCGAAGGGCGCGCGTCCGTTACCCGCGGTTGGACGGCAGAACATGCCTGCGGTCGGGTTCGTAGCCGGGCACGGGCTCGGAAAAGCCCTCCAGCGCCGCGGCCCAGAGTTCGACGCGCGCAAGCTGCTCGCGCACGCCGGCGATGGCGTCGCGCAGACCGTCGTTGATCTTGTCTCGCACCGAATCGAGCGCCGACATGGGCCGCCTCCAGATTTCCTTCGAACGTCCTCATAAGACGGCTTCGAGGCCGCGGGCGTTCATCGCTGAGGTAATGCCCCATCGAAGCACAGGGTTCCGCAGGTAACAGGGATGTAATCCTCGCGCGTCGTCCGGGCGGTGCGAGTTCCGCCGCGCCTCAAGGGCGGTGCGGATCGATGCGGCCCGGCGATACGTCGAAGACCGCGGCGCGGCTCCCGATCTCGCCGAAGGCGGCGGGGTCGGCGCCGGTCATGAAAACCTGGCAGCCGATGCCGGCCAGGGCATCGAACAGGGCGCGGCGGCGGGCGGGATCGAGATGGGCGACCACCTCGTCGAGCAGCAGCACCGGAGCATGGCCGACCATGCCGGAGAGGAGCCGGGCATGCGCCAGAACAAGCCCGATCAGCAGCGCTTTCTGCTCTCCCGTGGAGGCATCCGCCGCCGGAATGCCCTTCGGTCCGTAGATCACGGAAAGATCCGTGAGATGCGGCCCGTCGAGCGTTCTTCCCGCCGCCGCGTCGCGCGCGCGGTTTTCGCGCAGGACGGCGCGGTAGCGGTCCTCGATGTCGCCTGCCGGCGCGCCGGCGAGGAGCTTCTCCATCCAGCCGTCGAGCGCGATTTCCGCGAAAGGAAATGCGTTGTCCTTTCCGGCGGACAGCACCCCCTGCAGGCGTTGCACCGTCTCCGCGCGCAGTGCCGCCACCGCGACGGCGAGCTCGGCGGTCTCGTGCTCGACCGCATCCAGCCAGTGCGAATCCGCATTGCGGTCTTCCAGCAGCCGGTTGCGCGCGCGCAGCGAGCGCTCGAGCGCCGACACCCGGCTGCGATGCTCCGCATCCACCGCCGATACAAGGCGGTCCAGAAATTGTCGCCGCTCCGAAGCCGGCCCGACAAACATGCCGTCCATCGCCGGAACGAGCCAGATCACGCGCAGATGGTCGGCGAAGGCGGCCGCCGACGGCACCGGCTCGCGGTCGATCCGGCACTTGCGGGAGCGCGTGATTTCGCCGGAAAACGGCGGTTCGACGCCGGTCCCGAGCGTCGCGAGCCCGAGCGCGCCCTCGATCTCCGCCGACACCGCCCAGGAGCCGTCACCCTCGTAGAAGGCCACTTCCTCGAGCGTTGCTCGGCGCAATCCGCGCCCGGGCATGAGGAAGGAAACCGCCTCGATCAGGTTGGTCTTGCCGGCGCCGTTCGGTCCGACCAGCACCACCGACGCGCCGCCGCAATCGAGCTTCGCCGCGCGATAGCTGCGGAAGTTCGACAGCGTCAGACGAAGGATGCGGGCCGTCAGCATGCGTGGCGCTCAGCGGGGCGGGAAGCCGTCCGGCCGCCCGGCGCTTCCGTCCTTAGAGACGTTGACGCCCGGCGCACGGCCGGGCGGAACGCAATGTAGGGACCGCAATCGGCCGCGGAAAGCCGGTTCAGACCCGCATCGGCATGAGCACGTAGAGCGCGCCCTTGGCGTCGCGGTCCTGGATCAGCGTCGGCGAGCCGGGATCGGCAAGCTTCAGCACCGCCGTCTCGCCCTCGACCTGGGCGGCGATGTCGAGCAGGTAGCGCGAGTTGAATCCGATATCGAGCGGATCGGAATCGTATTCGACCTCGAGTTCCTCGGTCGCGCTGCCGGAATCGGGATTGGTCACCGACAAGGTCAGCTTGCCGGCGGACAGCGCCAGCTTGACCGCGCGACCGCGCTCGCTCGACACCGTCGAGACCCGGTCGACCGCGGCCTCGAAATCCTTCTTGTCGACCTTGAGCTCCTTGTCGTTGCCGAGCGGAATGACGCGCGCGTAATCGGGAAAGGTGCCGTCGATCAGCTTGGATGTCAGGACCACATCGCCGATCGTGAAGCGGATTTTCGATTGCGACAGCTCGATGGCGATCTCGGATTCCGAATCCTCGATCAGCCGCTGCACCTCGCCCACCGTCTTGCGCGGCACGATCACGCCCGGAATGCCCTTGGCGCCGGACGGGCAGGGAATTTCGTATTGCGCGAGACGATGCCCGTCGGTCGCCACCGCCCGCAGCAGGTCTGTCTTTCCGCTCGTCACGGCATGCAGATAGATGCCGTTCAGATAATAGCGGGTCTCCTCGGTCGAGATCGCAAACTGGGTCTTGTCGATCATGCGCTTCAGGTCGGCTGCCGGCAGCCTGAAGCTGTGCGTCATGTCGCCGGCATTCAGGTCCGGAAAATCGCTTTCGGGCAGCGTCTGCAGCGTGAAGCGCGAACGCCCCGCCCGCACCGACAGGACGCCGCGGTCGCCGGAGGCCTCGAGCACGATCTGCGCGCCCTCCGGCATCTTGCGGACGATGTCGTAGAGCATGTGCGCCGGAACGGTTGTCGATCCGCCGGGCGCAACCTCCGCGGCTATGGATTCGTTCACTTCCAGATCGAGGTCGGTCGCCTTGAGCGACAGCCTGGACCGGTCGGCGCGAATGAGAACATTGGCCAGGATGGGAATCGTATTGCGCCGTTCCACCACGCGATGAACGTGGCCGAGTGACTTGAGGAACTGCGTCCGTTCGACTGTAACCTTCATCTGATCGCCCGCCATAGGGTGGTCACGGCGCAAGCGGACGCCATGACAAGAAACCCCGGCCGTCTGCCATTCGGGCGGGCGGCCGGGGTGCGAAATTGACCCGTTGGATTGGCTTCTGCAAGAGCAGAGCGTGGGTTATTCCTGCAATTGGCGCTTCAAAACCTCGATTTCCTCGGCCAGCGACGTATCGGAGCCGAGCAAACCTTCGATCTTGCGGACGGCGTGCAGAACCGTGGTGTGGTCCCGTCCCCCGAAGCGCCGCCCGATTTCGGGCAGCGACCGAAGCGTCAGAGTCTTTGCCAGGAACATCGCGATCTGCCGCGGGCGCACAACATTGGCCGTCCGCCGCGAGGACAGAAGATCGCTGCGACTCACGTTGTATTGCCGCGCCACGACGCGCTGAATGTCCTCAATCTTGACGCGGCGTGGCTCCTGAGGGCGAACGAGGTCGCGCACCTCCCGCTCGGCCATTTCCAGGGTCACCGGCTGGCCCGTCAGCTTGCTGTGCGCAAGCATGCGGTTCAGCGCACCTTCGAGATCGCGGCCGTTATGGGTCACCGCCTTCGCGATATACGCGATGACGGGTTCCGGAAGGCTGAAGCCGGCATGATGGCTGCGCGCCGCCGCGATCCGGTTCCTGAGGATTTCAAGCCGCATCTCTTCCGGCAGCGGTCCCATCTCGACCACGAGGCCGCCGGCCAGGCGCGAACGCATGCGGTCGTCGAGGCTTTCCAGCTCGGTGGGGGGCCGGTCGGCCGCGATCACCACCTGCCGCCCGGCATCGATCAGCGCATTCAGCGTGTGGCAGAACTCGGCCTGGATGTTCTTGCCGGTCAGGAACTGGAGGTCGTCGATCACCAGCACGTCGATCCCGCGAACGGCCTCCTTGAAGGCGATCGCCGTCTGCGACTTCAGCGCCGAGACGAAGCCGTACATGAACTTCTCGACGGTGAGATAGAGCACCTTCCGATCGCCGCCGGCGTTGCCGGCCCAGGTGATGGCGTGCAGCAGATGGGTCTTGCCGAGGCCCACGCCCGCATGGATGTAGAGCGGGTTGAACATGACGCTGTCGCCACGGCGCGCGACGGCGACCTGTTTCGCTGCTGCGTGCGCCAGCGTGTTCGAACGGCCGACGACGAATGTATCGAAGGTCAGGCGGCTGTCGAGCGGCGAGCCGCCGAGGTCGTCGTTCATCGTGCCGCTGGGCGGCTGTCCGCCGAAGCCCGACCCGCCGCTCGCGGCGACGCGGATGGCGCGCGGCGGCTCGCTCTCCTCGGCTGCCAGCGGTGGCCGAACCATCGGCCGCGTGGCGGTTCGCACGGTCAGTTCGATCCGCTGCACGGTCTGCTCCTCCGCCTGCCAACAGCTGAGCAGCCGGTCGCTGTAATGGGACTGAATCCAGCTCTTGAGAAACCGCGTCGGCACCGAATGACGTGCCGTTTCCTTCTCGACCGCCTCAAGGTCCATCCGCGCGAACCAACTCGAGAAAATGTCTTCGCCTACTTCCGCCTTCAGTCGTCCCTTCACGCGGGACCACCGGT
This sequence comes from Pseudorhodoplanes sp., assembly GCA_013388965.1. GTDB lineage: Bacteria > Pseudomonadota > Alphaproteobacteria > Rhizobiales > Xanthobacteraceae > Pseudorhodoplanes. The sequence goes on from JACAEG010000159.1 coordinate 6,201, forward strand.
CCTGATCCGTGGGTGTCATATCGGTCGCCTCTCCCGATTTTGATTTTGATGATGACGCCTCGCCGCGCGTTCGGCACGGCAATACGCAAATCCGTCCTTCCGTCATCTTGGCTGCCGGATCACCGCTCAACGCGCGCCGCAGATGCGCATTCAACGATACCGACGGAAGCTCGCCTCAGATGACGGCAGAACGGCAAATTCAGGGCGTCGGAGGAGAAGCTGCGTGCAGCCGGATCGCGATGCCGGAGCGGTGCCGCACGTCGTGATCCGTCTCGCAATATCGCCGCGAAATCGCGGCGATGCGCTGACTGCAGGAAATTCCAAACGAATGAGTGTCAGCGTAGTCGATGCGTCTGGAACGAACCGTTTTCGTCGTCATAAGTCCCCCTTCCATCCGCGCGTGGATGGCGCGGTGGTCCTTTTCTTGTCGACGTGCGAAGTACTGATGACTCTTCTTCGCGAATGCCGATCACACTCGAACTGGCAACGCAAAGATCACTGGAAGGTCATACGCAAAACGAATGGTGACCGCGGATTCCGCGAAATCGTCGATTGAAGACATACGTCGCCCGCTCTCATCTTCGATGAGTTCCAAAACAGACCTTTGACTTGAAAACTCTCGCTGGCGCGAGAGCGGATTTGAAGGAAACACAGGCAAGGAAAGCCCGCAACGTATTTGTTAACGCAGGGGGTCATTCAGGCACCGCTGTGGCGAGCGCACCACAATGCCGTTACGTGTCTGTCATCACAACGTCTTGAATACCCATGAAGATTTTTTAAGGCCATGCCGCGCTTGCTTTGCTCGGCCGCACGCAAAAAAAATCGACACGCTTTGGCCCGCTCAACAGGTTCGCATCAAATTGCAGGTCCAGCGGTTTTCATCTCGATAAGCCATTAAATCTGCGCGAATTTTTCTGTGCGTTTCAGAAGACCAGCCCGTGTCCGCGTCTTCGAAAGGGTGCGGGACGGATCCCGCTAGGTAGTTCCCGATACGAGGATCGCGCTGCCTGGCAACCGCGCTGCGGTTTCGTTCGAACCTTTGATGCAGTGCACATCAGGAAACGAAATGAAAAAGGGCCGGCAAAACCGGCCCTTCGGAAAATCCACACGCAAGCTCGGAATTACTTGCCGAGTTTCGCGATCCGATGCGTCAGCCGCGAGACCTTGCGGCTCGCGGTCTTCTTGTGCGCGATCCCCTTTTGCGCTGCGCGCATGATCTCCGGCTCGGCCGCCTTCATGGCCGCCAAAGCCGCGTTCTTGTCGCCCCTGGTGATGGCCTCTTCGACCTTGCGGATGGCGCCGCGCATCTGCGAACGGCGGCGCTTGTTGATCTCCGTGCGGCGCGCGGTCACGCGCGCAGCCTTCCGAGCTGATTTGGTGTTCGCCATAAGTCCTCGACAGGATGCAGGACCGGAGCCTGCGCTAAAACGGTTGCGGCGGCAAACGCCGCCGGTTGGGCGAGCTTATAGTGCCGGCACCGCCGGGCGTCAACGCCGGCTGGAACACCGCGTCAGGCCACCCGCTTCGCGCGCACTCCGTCGTAACCCGCAACAACTGCGGCCCGGTCCGCTGCGGAAAACGCCGACAATGGCGGCTTCACGCGGGCCAGCGCCGGATCCTGATGGATATGGGCGAGCAGCGCCTTGATCCCCGACACCAGCGCCTTGCCGTCGAACAGGCTGCGGATTGCAACCGCCTCCTGCGAGGCGGCCTGATCGCCGGCCCAGGCCCGGGCGCACAGGTCGGAATTGCAGTTCGCGGTGGCCGAGATGCAGCCGGCAAAGACGCCGGTGCGTGCTTCGAGCAACGCGGCCTCGGTCGACGGGAACACATCGAAGTCCGGTCCGATCTTCGCGGCCTCGCGCGCGTAGGCCATGTCGCCCGATGAATCCTTGAGGCCGGCGATGCGCGCGCCATGCTGGTCGCGCAGCCGGCGGATCAGTGCGACATGCCAGGGCAGGCCGGACAGCGCAGGAAAGTGGTAGAGATAAAGCGGGATGGCAGGGCTCGCCGTCGCGGCGACGATTTCGCCGATATAGGCGGCGAGCCCATCGTCCGGCACGCCCTTGTAGTAGAAGGGCGGCAGCACCAATGCACCCGCGAAGCCAAGCGCAGCCGCATGCTTCGTCAACGCCACGGCATCCGCCACCGCAGCGGCGCCCGTGCCCACCATGAGCCGGTCCATCGGAAAGCCCGCCTCGCGGTAGGCGCTCATCAGTCCCATGCGTTCGGCGAGCGAAAACGACGTTGCTTCGCCGGTGGTGCCGAGCACATTGAGGCCGTCGCAGCCATTGTCGAGCAGAAAGCGCGCCAGCTTGAGGGCGCGCGCGTGATCGGGAGTTCCGTTCTCGCCGACAGGTGTCGCAATGGCGGCGATGACGCCGCGCAGTTTTCCACCGCTCATTGAATTCTCCCCTAGCCGCTGACGTTGAACGCGGCGAGCGCCGCCATGTTCACGAGATTGGAATCCTTGGCGCCGAGCTGCACGATCTGAACCGGGCGATCGAGCCCGACCAGGATCGGCCCGATCACGGTCGCACCGCCCAGCTCCTGCAGCAGCTTGGTCGAGATCGACGCCGAATGAAACGCCGGCATGACCAGCACATTGGCCGGCCCGGTCAGGCGGTTGAACGGATAGGCGAGGGCGGCCTCCGGATTGAGCGCCACATCGGCCGCCATTTCGCCGTCATACTCGAAATCGACGTGCCTGCGGTCGAGGATGCGGACCGCCTCCTGCACGCGCGCGGAACGCTCGCCGGGCGGATGCCCGAAGGTCGAGAAGGCCAGCAGCGCGAGCCGCGGCTCGTAGCCGAGCCGCCGCGCCGTGCCGGCGGCCTCGACCGCGATCTCGGCAAGGTCTTCCGCGTTCGGCATCTCGGTCACGGCGGTATCGGCGACCAGGACCGTGCGGCCGCGCGCCAGCACGAGCGAGATACCGATCACGCGGTGGCCGGGCTTGGGATCGATGCAGCGCTGCACGTCCTCCAGCGCAACCGAGAAATTGCGGGTGACGCCGGTGACCATCGCATCGGCATCGCCCGAGGCGACCATGCAGGCCGCGAAATGGTTGCGGTCCTGGTTCACCAGCCGCTGGCAGTCGCGGAACAAAAAGCCCTTTCTCTGCAGCCGCTCATAGAGATAGGCGGCATAATCGGCGTTGCGCCGCGACAGCCTCGCGTTGACGATCTCGATCGCGCCGCCGAGATCGACGCCGAGATTTTTCGCGCTCTCGCGCACCCGGTCCTCGCGGCCGACCAGCAGCGCCGTGCCAAGGCCCTGATGGACAAAGCTCGCGGCGGCGCGGATGACCTGTTCCTCCTCGCCCTCGGCAAAGACGACCCGCTTGGGCGAGCGCTTGATGCGCTGGAAAATCCGCTGCAGCACGCCGGCGACCGGATCGCGCCGGCTGCGCAATTGCTGCCGGTAGGCGTCCATGTCGACGATCGGCTTGCGGGCGACCCCGGTATCCATCGCCGCCTTCGCGACCGCGGGCGGCACGAAGGAAATCAGCCGCGGATCGAACGGCACGGGAATGATGTAGTCGGGCCCGAATTTCGGCCGCATGCCATAGGCCAGCGCGACCTCGTCCGGCACGTCCTCGCGCGCAAGCTCGGCCAGCGCGCGGGCGGCCGCGATCTTCATCTCCATGTTGATGGTGGTGGCGAGCACATCCAGCGCGCCGCGGAAGATATAGGGGAATCCGAGAACATTGTTGATCTGGTTGGGGTAGTCGGAGCGGCCCGTGGCAAAGATGGCGTCGTCGCGCACGGCGGACACTTCCTCGGCGTTGATTTAAGGGTCGGGATTGGACATCGCGAAGATGATCTGATTGTCGGCCA
>JACAEG010000067.1 GCA_013388965.1 Pseudorhodoplanes sp.
CAGCTCACGCCGATCATCGGCATCATCGGCAAGGTGTTCTGGGTCGGCGAGCAGCCGGGGCTCGGCCAGACCATGAAGCTGTGCAACAATTTGCTGTCGGCGACCGCGATCACGATCACGTCGGAGGCACTGGTGATGGGCACCAAGGCCGGCCTCGATCCCGCCGTCATGCTCGACGTCATCAATGCCGGCAGTGGCCGGAACACTGCGACGGCCGACAAGTTCCCGCGCTGCGTCCTGCCGCGCAAGTTCGACTTCGGGTTTGCGACCGAACTGCTTTACAAGGACGTGCGGCTCTGTCTCGAGGAAGGCGAACGGCTCGGCGTTCCGATGATCGTCGGAAATGCCGTCCGTCAGCTCGTCGGCATCGCCAAGGCGCTCAAGGGCGCGGGCTCGGACATCACGGAAATCGTCAAGCCGGTCGAGCAATGGGCCGGCGTGGAAGTCAAGTCGCCCGGGTCGAGTTGATGAGCGACGAAGACGTTTACGACATCTACGCCGTTCACTACGGTCATCACGACCGGCAATCGCCCGAGAACTATATCGGCGGCGATGCACACGACGAATTGCAGCCGCTTGACTATTATGTGTGGGCGATTGTCGGACCGAAGGGAACCTACATCGTCGATACCGGCTTCGACGAGGCGATGGGCAGGAAGCGCAGTCGCAGCGTGGTGCGCCCGATCGCCGAGGGGCTCAAGGCGGCAGGCATCAGATGCGATGCCGTCGAGAACGTGATCGTGTCGCATCTGCATTACGACCACACCGGCAATTACGACCTGTTTCCTCGCGCCCGCTATCACCTGCAGGACACCGAGATGGCCTACGCCACCGGGCGCTGCATGTGCCATTCCTTCCTGAAGCTGCCGTTCGAGGAGGAAGACGTCGTTGCGATGGTGCGCAAGGTGTTCGCCGGCCGAGTCGCATTCCACGACGGCGCCGACCAGATCGCGCCGGGGATCACCGTGCACAAGATCGGAGGTCACTCCAAGGGATTGCAATGCGTGCGCGTGAAAACACGGCGCGGCCATGTCGTGATCGCGTCTGACGCGAGCCACCTCTACAATCATTTCGAGAACGGCCGCGTCTTTCCGGTCACCTACAGTCCCGCCGAGGTGCTGGAGGGCTACGACACGTTGCGCCGCCTCGCGACCTCGCCCGCCCACATCATTCCCGGCCACGATCCCGCAGTGCTGAAGCGCTATCCAGCCGCCGCCCCCGGCCTCGAGAACTGGGTGGTGAGGCTCGACCGCGATCCCTCGGGCGGGTGAGCGCGCGTTGCGCGACACGCCCACGGCGGCCGCCGGTCGGACATATCAAGCGGAAGGCGGATGGATCAATTGACGGACCAGAACAAGGTCAGCGAACGGCTTGCCCGATTTCTCGTTGAAACCGAAAACAGCGATATTCCGCCCAATGTGCGGCATGAAGCGAAGCGTTCGCTCCTCAACTTCTTTGCAACGGCGCTCGGCGGATGCCGGGATCGCGCGATCGAGATCAGTCTTGAGGTGCTGAGCGAATTTGCGGGCGCTGGCGAGGCGGCGATCGTCGGGCGAAGCGAACGAGCCGACGCCTTGACGGCTGCCTTTCTGAATGCCGCCAGCAGCAATGTGTTCGACTTCGACGACACCCATGTTCCGACCGTCATCCATCCGACCGCGCCGGTCGCTCCGGCGCTGTTTGCGTTGGGTGCGCGCCGCCGCATCAGCGGCTCCGATCTGCTGCAGGCGTTCATCCTCGGCGTCGAGGTTGAGTGCCGGCTCGGCAACGCCGTGTCGCCGGGGCATTATCGCCGCGGCTGGCATATCACGGCGACCTGCGGTGTGTTCGGCGCGGCCGCTGCGGCCGGAAAGATTCTCGGGCTCGACGCCGAGCGCATGATCTGGGCGCTCGGCAATGCCTCGGCGCAATCCTCGGGCCTCGTCGAGACGCTCGGCAGCATGGCCAAGAGCGTCGGAGTCGGAAATTCGGCGCGCAACGGTCTGCTGGCGGCATTGCTGGCGGAGCAGGGCCTTGCGGGCCCCGGCCTGCCGCTCGAAGGTCCGCGAGGCTTTATCCCCGTCATGGGCGGGGACAATCCCGATCTTGCCCGACTGACAACGGACCTCGGCCGCAGCTGGGAAATCATGCGCAACACCTACAAGCCCTATCCGTGCGGTGTGGTGCTGAATCCGGTCCTCGACGGAGCGCTCGATCTGCGCAAGGAACACGACCTGCAACCGGCCCGCGTCAGGGAGATCGTGGTGGCCGGCCATCCGCTGCTTCGCGAACGCACGGACCGGCCTTCGCCCGCGAGCGGCCGCGAGGCGCAGGTGAGCGCGCAGCACAGCGTCGCGGTTGCGCTTCTTCAGGGCGCGGCAGGAATCCCGCAATATTCGAACGACGCTGTGCGCGATCCTGCCGTGCTGGCGCTGCGTGCCAAGGTGCGCGTCCAGGACGATCCGGCGATCCCGGTCGGCGTCGCGACGGTTCGCATTCTCATGGACGATGGCCGGACGCTCGAAAGAACGATCGAGCATGCGCGCGGCAGCCTCGAGCGGCCGCTGACGGACGCAGACCTCGAACAAAAGCTGAGGACGCTCGCCGCCTATGGCTGTCCCGGCCTCGACGTCGCGCCCCTGATCGCTGCAATCTGGTCGATCGAGGGCGCCGCCGATACGCGCGATATCCTGCGCCATGCCGTTCCGGATTGACCTGAGCGCCCAGGAATTTGCTCGATAGCCGGGGTTCGTTCTCTTGAGCTCTCGGCATCGGGAGCGCAGCACCCAATCGGGAAATTGCGCCTTCCTTCTCGTGCGCTGGCGCATGACATGCCCCCCGGTCGGCAACTTTCCGTTGTGAGGGAGATTTACGGGGACGTCCTACCTCGCGGCGTGACCTGACGTTGCCCTCCACCACGCATTGCCGCGAAACCCCGTCGCATTGACCGCGCATGTCCGCCAGCCGGGCTTCATGCGTTTCGAAATCCGGGGGTGTGGAATGTCGGCACGAACTCGTCTATCGGATCGAGTACGCTCCACTGTCCAGGTGTTCGCGCGAGGGTGAAATGTCTTGGCTGACCATCAGGCGCGGGGAGGCGCCGCTGATCGTGTCTGTCCCGCATACAGGCACAGCTATTCCGGAGCGCTTCGAAAGCAGCCTTGTCTCGGTCTGGCGCGCGCGCAAGGACACCGACTGGTGGATCGACCGGCTCTACGACTTTGCCGAAGGTTTGGACGCCACCGTCGTGCATACCGCCATCTCGCGCACGGTGATCGACGTCAATCGCGATCCGTCCGGCGCCTCGCTCTATCCGGGCCAGGCCACGACCGGGCTCTGTCCGACCACCACTTTTGACGGCGAACCGCTTTACAGGGACAATGTCCCGAATGCGGCGGAGATAGGGGAGCGGCGACAGGACTATTTTGTGCCTTATCACGAGGCACTTGCAGCCGAGATCGCGCGGCTGCGCGCGCGGCACGATCATGTCGTGCTGTACGATTGCCATTCCATCCGCTCGGTCATTCCGCGACTTTTCGAAGGGACCCTGCCCGAGATGAATATCGGTACCAATGGCGGGCAAAGCTGCGAGCCGGCGCTGAGCGACGCCATCGCCTCGCTCGCAGCCGCATCCTCCTTCAGCCATGTCGTGAACGGCCGCTTCAAGGGCGGCTGGATCACGCGGCAATACGGCAAGCCGGGCGAGGGGGTGCATGCGGTGCAGATGGAGCTGGCCTGTCGCTCCTACATGCTAGAGCCGGTCGGGCCGGTGGGAGAAGACAACTGGCCGGCCGCGTATGAGGCGGCTTATGCCGAGCCGATGCGCGGTCTGCTGCAGCGAATGCTGAGCGCGTGTCTGCAATTCGCGGAAGCACGCAACACAGTGAGAGCGAAGCCATGACGAGGGTCGACAATGCGCGGGTGATCCGCGCGCCGCGCGGATCGGAAATTTCTGCGAAAAGCTGGCTGACCGAGGCGCCGCTGCGCATGTTGATGAACAATCTCGATCCCGACGTCGCGGAAAGGCCACATGAGCTTGTCGTTTATGGCGGGATCGGACGTGCCGCGCGCGACTGGGAGAGTTTCGATCGCATCGTCTCCGCGCTGCGCGCGCTCGAAGGCGACGAGACGCTGCTGGTGCAGTCCGGCAAGCCGGTCGGCATTTTTCGCACGCACGCGGACGCGCCGCGCGTGCTGATCGCCAATTCCAATCTGGTGCCGCATTGGGGAACCTGGGATCACTTCCACGAGCTCGACCGCAAGGGCCTGATGATGTACGGCCAGATGACTGCGGGCTCCTGGATCTATATCGGCTCCCAGGGCATCGTGCAGGGCACCTACGAGACCTTCGTGGAGGTGGGTCGCCGCCATTACAACGGCAATCTCGCCGGGAAGTGGATTCTCACCGCCGGGCTCGGCGGCATGGGCGGCGCACAGCCTCTGGCGGCGACGATGGCCGGGGCGTCCATGCTCGCGGTCGAGTGCCAGCCGAGCCGCATCGAAATGCGGCTGCGGACCGGCTATCTGGACCTGCAGGCCAAGGACCTCGACGAAGCCCTCGCCATCATCGGCAAGGCCACGAAGGAGAACAAGCCGGTGTCGGTCGGCGTGCTCGGAAACGCCGCCGACATATTTCCCGAACTGGTCCGGCGCGGCGTGAAGCCCGATGTGGTGACCGACCAGACCTCGGCGCACGATCCGCTCAACGGCTATCTTCCGAAGGGGTGGACGCTGGACGAGTGGGAGAGGAAGCGGGAGAGCGAGCCGAAGGCCGTGGAGAAGGCGGCCAGGCAATCGATGGTCACGCATGTTCAGGCCATGCTCGATTTCCACAAGATGGGAATTCCCACGCTGGATTACGGAAACAACATCCGTCAGATGGCCAGGGAGGAGGGGCTCGCGCATGCCTTCGACTTTCCAGGCTTCGTGCCGGCCTACATTCGACCCCTGTTCTGCAGAGGCATTGGTCCCTTCCGCTGGGCGGCCCTCTCCGGCGACCCGGAGGACATTTTCAGGACGGATGAGCGCGTCAAGGAATTGCTGCCGGACAACCGGCACCTGCACAACTGGCTCGACATGGCGCGCACGCGCATCAGGTTCCAGGGCCTTCCCGCCCGGATTTGCTGGGTCGGCCTCGGCGACCGCCACCGGCTCGGGATCGCCTTCAACGAGATGGTGGCGAAAGGCGAGGTGAAGGCCCCGATCGTGATCGGCCGCGATCATCTGGATTCCGGCTCCGTCGCCTCTCCCAATCGCGAGACCGAAGCCATGAAGGACGGCTCCGATGCAGTGTCGGACTGGCCGCTGCTGAACGCGCTGCTGAATTGTGCGAGCGGCGCAACCTGGGTGTCGCTGCATCATGGCGGCGGTGTCGGCATCGGCTATTCGCAGCATGCCGGCATGGTGATCGTCGCCGACGGCACGCCGCAGGCGGCAAGCCGTCTTGCGCGGGTGCTCTGGAACGATCCTGCTTCGGGCGTGATGCGGCACGCCGATGCCGGCTACGACATCGCCCTCGATTGCGCGAAGCAATACGGCCTGAAGTTGCCGAGCGTCACATGAGGAAATGATGCATCGCGAGGCGTCTGCCATCGCGGTCGGCATCCTTTGCAAGACGCCGGCGGCCGGCATTTCCAAGACCCGCCTCTCGCCGCCGCTTTCGCCGGCCGAATGCGCGGAGATTTCCGCCTGCTTCATTCGCGATCTTGCCGAGACCGTGGCCTCGCTGTCCGGCATTGCGCCCTTTGCAATCTATACGCCGCGCGGCAGCGAGGCCGCGTTGCGTGCTCTGCTGCCTGCGCGATTTCATTTGCATCCGCAGGTGGACGGAGATTTCGCCATGCGTGTGCAAGCCGCGTTCTCCGACCTTCTGGCCATGAACCCGGCAGGCGCGATCCTCGTCAATTCCGACAGTCCGACATTGCCGGCGGCGATCCTTCAACAGGCGGTGGAGGAAACGCGGCGTCGTGACGTGGTGGTGCTCAGTCCGGCCCTTGACGGCGGCTACACGCTGATCGGCCTGTCGAGAGTTCACGCGCACCTGTTCTTTGATATCCCGTGGAGCACGCCGGACGTCCATCGCCTGACGCTCGAGCGCGCGCGCGAATCCTCCGTGCCGGTCGTTCATGTACCGGACTGGTACGATGTCGACGATGCGCAGACTTTCGAGCTTCTGGAGGATGAACTGGCCGGCCGTCCGATGCCTTTCGCGCACGGAATTGCGGGCGCGCCCGCGCGGCACACGCGGGCCTTCATGGCGGAGCTGACACGCCGCGCGCTGCGGCAGACGTTCTGAACCGGAGCCCGCTGCGACATCGACCATGCGGTTATCCGAGTCCGCGCAGCGCCACGAGAGCGAGAACCGCGGCCAGAATCAGCACGGTCGTCGACAGGATGATGACCGCGCGCCGCCAGCCGATCGCGAAAGTCGCGGCGAAGGACGTGCTGGCGCCGAGTGCGCCAATCGCAACGAGCAGGCCCATTGCGGAAAGATCGGACAGAGCACCCTTGATGGCGGGATAGAACGGCAATCCGCCGTAATGGGAGACGGCGCTGTTGAGCATGCACAGCACCAGGAAGGCGATGGCAAACCCGGGCACGGACGCGCGAACGGCCATCCGTTCGGTGCCGCGCCTCGCAAAGTAATAGCCGATCGCCACGATGACAGGGAGCAGGAGAAAGACGCGAAAGAGCTTCACGATCACGGCGGTATTGCCGGCGGTCTCCGAAACCGCGTAGCCCGCTCCCACGACCTGCGCGACGTCGTGAATGGAGGCGCCAAGCGCGATTCCGGTGGCGACGTCGTCCCAGCCTAGCTGCACGCAAAGCCACGGATACAGGATCATGGCCACGGTCGAAAGCGCATTGACCGCGATCACGACAAAGACGATATCGGCCTCCTTCCCCTTGTAGTCGGGTGTCACAGCGCCCGTGGCCAGCGCGGCGGATGCCCCGCAGACCGCCGTGGCGGCGCCGCCGATGGCTCCGAAAGCTTCATCCTGTCGCAGCAGGCGCGCCAGCGCGATGCCGCAAATCAGAGTCGCAGCCATGCTGACAACGACCAGCAACGCCGTGCTCAGGCCGAGCGCGACGATATCCGACAATGCGATGCGGATGCCGAGCAGGGCCACGGCCCACCGCAGCAGCCGCTTGACGCAAAAGTTCAATCCGGCTTCGAACGCCGGCCGCCGGGCCACCGGATGCAAAATCATGCCCACGAACAGCGCCAGCAGGATGGCAGGAATCGGAAGCAGAGGTGCCACGACCGGCTGAGCGGCGCTCGCGATCGCCGCGACGAAAGCCGCGACCAGCAATCCCGGAGCAATGGCTTTGGCAGCGTGAATGAGAGACGCGGCCGCGAGGGGCGATGGAACCTGTGTGCGACCGGCCGGCACGTTCTGTTTGGGCGAGGCAGTGTCCATCACACCGGCCGGCGGAATTGCGCCAACAGCGCTTTGGCCTGGTGGTACTGGTGCAATGTAATCCGGATGCCGTTGTCCTGGACGAGGGCGGCGCGCCCGTCGCGCTGATTCTTCTCGTAGTGCAGCACGATGCTCCTTGCAATCTCGATTTGCGCCGCGGCGGGCATTGAACCCGAATCCCTTCGAGCTTTCCACATGACGGCGCGTCGGAGCCTGATCGCGTTCCACGGCAGAAACGTATTGATCGCGCCGAGGCCACAGGCGCGAAAACAGGACGCTCTGCGCGGCCGCATGGACGCCCCTTGCGCCGGCGGCCTTGACGTGCGACTTCATGGATCATGAGCCGGAACTCATGCCCGTCGTCGATCGCGCAGCATTCTCCCGTCATTGAGGAAGATGGCTGGACAGGTGCAGCTTGAAGCTGGCGCCCGCGACCGACCGTTGCGACCCCTCAACGACAGGATGCCCGTCACCGCGGATGGCCAGGTGTCGGCGGAAATGGAGGTCGGGTCGGGGAGCGGCGGTCAGGATCTCGAGGTCCCGAAAGCCGCGGCCGCGCGACTGCGCGAGCAGATCGTCAGCGCACGCAGATAAGCCCGGAACGGGGCTGACGCGCGGGGCTTGTTCGGTCGGCGACTAACCCACGCGCAGCAAGGGTTGCCCGGCGCGGATCGTAACCCCTTCCTCAATATTGTCGCATAATGCAAAGTTCGCCGGGGCAAACACAATGATGGTCGAGCCCTGCTCGAACCAGCCCATTTCCTCACCCTTTTTGAGTGTCGCATCGCACTTGATGACGCTCGGACCGCCGTATCGCAGATTGAGCAACACATCGAGAAAGTGAAGCCGGATGCTGGCCACGGCGATGGCGGCGACCGGAACAAGCGTGATCCTGCTACCATTGGGCAGCAGGGTTGTGCTGAGCACCGCGCGCTCATTCTTGCAGAACAGGCGCTCGACCCGCTTGAGCGCAATCGGATTGACGTTCCAGGTATCGCCGGAAATGTAGGTCACCTGGTCGACGCGGCAATCGTAGGGCGCGTGAAAGCGGTGATACATGGCCGAGGTCAGGCGAAGCGTCACGAAGCGGCCGTTGCGATGTATCTCCACAAGCGCCGGATCGTGCAGCAGGTCCTGCAATGTGTAGGGAAATCCCTTGATCTGATAGAGCAGGGTGTCGTCGATTGTGCCGCAGGCGCCGACGATTCCGTCGCAGGGACTCGCGAGAATCGCCGGGTCGGGATCGAACGGCCTGGCGCCCTCCTTCAGCTCGCGCGTAAAGCAGTCGCGCATGCTGCGGAAGTGACTCTGCCTGGCCTCGCTCAGATCGAGGCCTGAGAACAGCCGCCACAATCCGATCGATGCGTTGCGCACCAGCGGATTCTCCAGCCTGCTGATCCAGCCGACGAAGAGCGTGGCGAGCCGGCGGGGAATTCGGTTCGTCAGCAGGAAGTTGAGGTCCTCCTGCAGCAGGGGCAGCACTCGCGAGCGCAGCGTCATGCGATTGTTAAATCTCCGAATTACATGTTGATTCGATGACATTATTCGACACCAAGCTCGCCCTTTACGGCCTTGGGGCGGGCGCCCTGGCGCTCTCGGCTGCGAAGGTGAAACGGCGGCTCGAATTGTCCCGCGCCAAGCACCGTTCGCTGACCGGGCACGCGCGGATGTCGCGCTTCGTTGCTTCGCTCCTGCCGTATTACGAATACGACGAAGCGTCCTTCTTCAATTCGGACAATGCGCCCGCGCACGTGGTCGAAAGACGTCGGGAGGGATTCGCGAGGCTCGCCGCGCTCTACAGAGAGCGCTTTCCCGAAACGACCCGGCTGACCGCGGAGGCCGCGGACGGCATTTCGGATGTGCAATTCACCAGCCGTTATCGCGTGCCCTTCCAGTACAGCCGGTATGTCCGGCAGCACCTGCGGGCCGGAACCTTCGCGCGCTCGACGGAAGGCGTCACCATCACCGATCTCGACGGCAATCGCTTCTACGACGTCACAGGCTCCTATGGCGTGAACCTGCTGGGGAACGACGCCTACAAGCGCATGATGCAGCGAGGTCTCGATCGCGTCGCGGAGCTGGGGCCGGTCCTCGGGCCGTACCACCCGATCGTCGCTGACAATGTGCGGCGATTGAAGCAGATTTCCGGGCTCGACGAAGTCTCCTTCCACATGTCCGGCACCGAGGCGGTGATGCAGGCGGTCCGGCTCGCCCGCTATCACACGCGGCGCCAGAAACTGGTCCGGTTCTGCGGCGCCTATCATGGCTGGTGGGGCGATGTGCAGCCGGGAATCGGCAATCCCCTGCCGGCCCGCGACACTTACACGCTGACCGAGATGTCGGAGAGGACGCTGCATGTCCTGCGCACGCGCCGCGACATCGCCTGCGTGCTCGTCAATCCGCTCCAGGCCTTGCATCCCAACGGGAGCGCGCCGGCGGATTCGTCCCTTGTCGACGGCGGACGAACGGCGCATTTCGATCGCGAAGCGTATGCCGCGTGGCTCAAGAAGCTGCGGGCCGTCTGCAGCGAGCGCGACATCGTTCTGGTTTTCGACGAGGTTTTCGTCGGCTTCCGGCTCGCGCCCGGCGGTGCCCAGGAGTATTTCGGCGTGCAGGCCGATCTCGTCACCTACGGCAAGACTCTGGGAGGCGGATTTCCGGTCGGCGTCGTGTGCGGCCGTCATGCGCTGATGCAGCGCTTCCGCGAGGACAGGCCGGCCGACATCTGCTTCGCGCGCGGCACATTCAACGCCCATCCGGCGGTCATGGCTGCGATGAACGAGTTTCTCTGCGCGCTTGAGACGCCGGAGGTGCGCGACCTGTATCGCGACCTGGATGCCGTCTGGAACGGCCGCGCCGAGCGGCTCAATCGTCGTCTCAGGGACGAAAGCCTGCCCGTTACGGTCGCCAATCTGTCGTCGATCTGGACCGTCAGCTATACCAGCCCGTCGCGCTACAACTGGATGCTGCAATATTATCTTCGCGCCGAGGGACTGGCTCTGAGCTGGGTCGGGACGGGGCGGCTGATTTTCAGCCTGAACTATACCGATGCCGATTTCGAAGCAGTTGCCGACCGGGTCGTGGCCGCCGCCAGCGCCATGAAGCAGGACGGATGGTTCTGGTGCGATCCCAAGGCCACCAACCGCACGATCCGGCGAACCATTCTCAAGGAGATGATCGCGCATCGAGTCTCCGAAATGCGCGATCATCTTGCGTCGCGGGTGTTCGGCGGCCTCAGCTGGCCGGCGTGGCTTCCGGGGCGATCTCCTCAAGCTCGTCCTCATCCTCGTCCGTATGAGGATCGATGAGCTGCCCCTTCATCAGATAGAAAGGGGCCTTGTAGTAGAGCTTGATGTCGTGGAACGGGTCGGTGAGGATCTTGGTCGCCCATACCAGCCCGGTTTGCACGTCCTTGATGATGAACAGCTGGACGGTGCGGAAGAGGAGCCCCCCGACGCCGACGGCCAGCCAGATCAGGGCGACGTGACGGATGAACTCCATCGTGTCGGCATGCGGCGCAAACAGGCCGAGATAGGTCGGATCGACGAGCAGGGGCAGCGGAGACAGAGCCCAGATCGACATCAGCACGACCTTGCGCTGAAGATTGTAGCCGACCTTGATCTCTTCCTTGTGCTCGTGCGTTGCCTGATTGTAGGTGTCGTAGCCTTTCGGCTCGAAGAAGAAATGACCGGCCTGACGGGTGGTCATCGACACCAGCCAGCCGATCAGCGCCGCGATGGCCGGATCCTTGAACATCCAGAGATACGCGAACACAAAGCTGACGGCACTCACCAGGTGAAGCGACTGGTTGATGCGGCTGTGATGGTAGTAGCGGTGATCGTCCCAGCGCTGAATGCGCAAGACCTCGAGAAATCCGTGCATCATTTCCCCCAAATTGCGACCATTTGGTTCTGGTATGGCGATTCGATGAATGAGGTGTGACAGTGGAATCGCAAACCGAAGGCAGACAGATGACTAGCCGGTCCGCTCCATCGGAGCCGCATCGCTGCGCGCCGTCGAGGAGGCTCCGGTCTTGCCGAACCGGATGAGCGAGAAGTGCCCGAAGGGCGGCATGGCCCGGCGCTCGATCAGCTCGATGGCGGCAGCCCGGTTGGCCCAGCGCCGATACAGCTCGAACGAGAATTCCGTGCGCCAGCCGAGCTTGCGCGCAGCAGGGGCGAACCACTTTTCGAGCGAGCGTCTCAATCCGGCCTCGGCGCCGACCCGGGTGACCACGACGATTTCGCCGCCGGGCTTCAGGACGCGGGCGAACTCATCGAGCACGGCTTCCGGATTGGGGGCGGTCGAGATCACGTATTGCGCGACGACCACGTCGAAATGGTTGTCCGGGAAGTTGAGATGCTCCGCATCCATGACGAGCAGGTCGCGAACATTTGCGAGCCCGAGTTCGGCGACGCGCTTTTTGGCCTTGAGCAGCATCCCCTCGGAAATGTCGATTCCGTAAATCTCATTCCTGCCGGAATAGAGCGGCAGCGAGATTCCCGTTCCAACTCCGACTTCCAGAATGCGGCCGCCGACCCGCTCGGCAGCCTCGACCGCGACCGAGCGGCCCTCCTTGAAGACGGCGCCGAAAACCAGGTCATAGACCGGAGCCCATCGGTCATAGGCCTTGGTGACCGTTTCGATGTCGAGTTCGCTCCGCCTAACTTGCGTCATTGCATGCTCCTGGTGGTCGTCGTGGTGGGCTTAACCGCGTTCCGCGGCCATCGCTTCGAGGTTGGCGGTCTCGCGATAGCCGTCCTTCGGAAGGCTCCGAAGATGTCCGATGAACTGCCTCGCGCTGCGATCCCACGTATAGGTCATCGCGTGCTCGCGGCAGGCCTCGCGCGAGATGGTGAGCGCGCCGAGGCAGGCCTTGCGCAGATCCTCGTCCAGGACGCCGACCGGCCGCCCGTCGAGGACGTCCTTCGGCCCCGTGACTGGAAAGGCCGCGATCGGCAGGCCGCTGGCGAGAGCCTCGAGCTGCACGACGCCGAACGTGTCGGTCAGGCTCGGAAACACGAAGACATCGGCTGCAGCGAGGTGTCCCGCCAGCGCTCCGTTCTGGATGAGACCGAGAAACTTCGCGTCGGGATAGCGCTGCTTCAATGCGTCTTCCTGCGGGCCGGTGCCGATGACGACCTTTGTGCCGGGAAGATCGAGGGACAGGAATGCGTCGAGATTCTTCTCGACCGCCACGCGCCCGACGCACGCGAAGATCGGCCGGGGAAAGTCGAGATGAATGGCACGGTCGGGCCGGAACAGGTCGGTGTCCACGCCGCGCGACCATCGCACGAGATTGGCGAAGCCGCGCTGGCGCAGTTCCGCCTCGAGCGAGGGCGTGGCCACCATCGTCGCGGCCGCCGATCCGTGAAAGCGGCGCAGCGCCGCGTAGATCAGTCCCTCCGGAATCGGCCAGCGCGCGGAGATATATTCGGGAAAGCGCGTCGTGTAGCTCGTCGTGAAGGGCCAGCCGCGCCTGCGGCAATAGGCGCGAACCGCGTGTCCGATCGGGCCTTCGGTGGCGATATGAATTGCATCGGGCTTCGCGTCATCGATACGTCGCGCGATTGTGTATCGATTGGGGAGCGCAAGCCGCAGCCCGGGATAGGAGGGCAGCGGAACGGACAAAAAGCCCTCCGGCGTGAGGAATTCGACCTCCACGCCAAGGGCCTTGGAGCTTTGCGCCAGCGACGTGAGCGTGCGGACGACACCGTTGACTTGAGGATGCCACGCATCCGTGGCGATGAGGACCCGCATTGCAGCTCTGTTCGTGGGGCGCGATGGAAAGCGCTGATTCGACACATTCCCGCCGCCGTATTTCAAACATGTGACAATGCGTGTGACGGTCCGGGGTTATTGGACGGGTGCGTGTTACAATTCTGTTGCAGGGATGTGAGCCTGTGACGCCAGCGCTCAGAATCGATTCGGCAAGCCCCTGACCTCTAGGCAAAATTCCGTAGATATCGATGTGAGGCTGCCGCGTTCGAGCAGCGCCTGGCATCGCGTCGGTGTGGTTGCGAGCCTGCTGATCCTGGCCGCCGCGATGGCCGTCCTGTTTCATGTCTTGCGCGATATCGATTTCGCCAGGACGCTGGATGCGATCGCCTCGACGGCCGCGGTGGCGATTGTTGGATCTGCCGCGTTCGTGGCGCTCGGCTATGTCACACTGACCTTCTACGACTACTTCTCTCTTCAGACGATCGGCCGCCGCGACGTTCCCTACCGCGTTGCGGCGATGGCAAGCTTCGTCAGCTATTCGATCGGACACAATCTCGGCGCGACCGTCTTCACGGCGGGGGCAGTGCGGTGGCGGATTTACTCGCGCTGGAACTTGACGGTCGTCGATATCGCCAAGATCGCGTTCGTGACCGGACTCACATTCTGGCTCGGCAATGTCGTCGTGCTTGGCACCGCCATGATCGTCGAGCCGGAGGCTGCGTCCGCCGTCGATCAACTGCCCCCGATCGTGAACCAATGTCTTGGGGTCGTCGCGCTTGCGGTCGTCGGCTGCTATCTCCTCTGGCTCCTGCCGCGCCCGCGCGTGATCGGCCGCGGTTCGTGGAAAGTCATCTTGCCGAATGCCCGCCTGACGCTCGTCCAGATCGGAATCGGCGTCCTGGACCTGACGGCCGGAAGCCTGGCCTTCTTCATGCTCCTGCCGAGCGAACCTTCGGTCGATTTCATCACGGTCATGGTTGTCTTTGTCACCGCGATGCTGCTTGGCTTCGTGAGCCACACGCCGGGCGGTCTCGGCGTGTTCGATGCCGCGATCCTGGTCGCGCTGCCGCAATTTCCGAAAGAGGAGTTGCTGGCGTCCCTGCTGATTTTCCGGCTTCTCTATTTCGTGCTGCCGCTGTTGATGGCGGTGTCAATTCTGGCGCTTCGCGAGGCGTGGCACGCGCGCTCGAGCTGATCCCGCCTCATTCGGCAGCCACGTCGCCAAGGGGGATTGTTGCGTCGATGTCCTCATAGCGGTTCACGAATTCTTCCGCATCGAGCGCCCGGAAATCCGCCAAGGCGCGCTGCAGGCGAGCGTGGTCCCAGTCCCACCACGCGAGCGCCTTGAGACGGTCTGCCACCCGGTCGGGAAAGCGTTGGCGGATCGGTCGCGCCGGATTGCCGGCGACAATCGCGTAGTCCGGGACATCCCTGGTAACAACCGCGCCTGCCGCGACGACAGCGCCGGTGCCGATCTTGCGCCGGGGAAGAATGATCGCGCCGTGGCCGATCCAGACGTCATGGCCGATCGTCACCTGCTGCGCCCGGCGCCACGCAAAGAAATCGGCCTCGTCCTTCTCGCCCTCAAAATAGGCACTCGCCCGGTAGGTGAAATGGGCCTGGCTTGCCCGCTGCATGGGATGATTGCCGGGATTGATCCGGACCATTGCCGCGATCGAGCAGAATTTTCCGATCCGCGTGTAGGCGATGTCGCTGTCATTGACGACGTAGGAATAGGAATCCAGCGTTACCTCGAGCAGCTTGGTCCGCTCGCCGACCTCCGTATATGGACCAAGCGCGCTATCCCTGACGTCGGCCGTCGGATGGATGCATGGGGCTTCGGAAAGCTTCTGTATCATTGGCGGGATCGCTTCCTTGCCGGAACGCGGAAAAGACGAGGTCTCGCACCGTCATGACAGTAGGATGACAGATTGATGAAGACCGGAGAGCGCGGAAGGAACGCATGTTCTCCACAGCTTGGCCCCCATTTTCGTCGAATTGTCACACGGTGCTGCTAACTCCGGACCAAAGTATGGCGCTGCAGCAAAAAGGCACACGATGTCAGCCCCGGCCGTGGAAGTCGCAAATGTCTGCAAGTGCTTCCTGCGGGGGTCTCCGGTCCTCAGGAATGTGGACCTCAAGATCGAGCGCGGCGAAATGGTGGCGCTGATCGGCGCGTCTGGCTCCGGCAAGTCGACGCTCATTCGCGCCATCGCCGGGCTGACCTCTATCGATCGAAACGAGGGCGAGGGCGGCGAGATCCGCATCTTCGGCCGGCCGATGCAGGCGAAGGGGCGCGTCACGGGCGAGGCCGGCTCGCTCCGCGCGCGGGTCGGCGTCGTGTTCCAGCAATTTAATCTGGTGTCGCGGCTGACCGTTCTAACCAATGTCCTGCTGGGACTGCTCGGCCAGATGCCGCGCTGGCGAGGCTGCCTTGGATGGTTCTCCGGCGAGGAAAAACAGCGTGCAATGCGCGCACTTGCGCGCGTCGGCATCGAGCGCCACGCGCTCAAGCGGGGCTCCGAATTGTCCGGCGGTCAGCAGCAACGCGCGGCGATCGCGCGTACGCTCATGCAGGGTGCAGATGTGCTGATCGCCGACGAGCCGATCGCCTCGCTCGATCCGAGTTCGGCGCGCCGGGTCATGGATATTCTGGCCGATCTGAACCGCAGCGAAGGCATCACCGTTCTCGTCTCGCTGCACCAGGTGGAGTATGCGCTGCGATACTGCCCGCGCGTCGTCGCGCTGCGGGATGGTGCCGTCGTCTATGACGGCGCGTCCAGCCTTTTGACGCCGGCATTTCTCAGCGAGCTTTACGGCGCCGAGAGCGAAGAGCTGTTCCTGCCTGGCTTCGGAAAGACCGATGAGGCAGCCGCGGAATCCGCTCCGGATTCGTTCATGCCGCGCAAGGCGGGCGTCAATGGCAGCCGCCCGGAAGCGGCCCTCGGTGGCATGGCCGCGCTCGGAAACGCCTGACCGCATCGCGGACGGTTGAGTTCGTTATCTTTCAATGGAGAGCAGGATGAAGACAGTTCAGAAGGCCATCGGCGCGGTCGCGGGTGCGGCACTGCTGATGGGCGTCGCGACGGCGCCCGCCGCGCAGGCGCAGGAAATCAACTTCGGAATCATCTCGACGGAAACGTCCAGCAATCTGAAGACGATCTGGCAGCCGTTCCTCGAGGCGATGGCGAAGGGCACCGGGCTCAAGGTCAACGGCTTCTATGCGTCGGACTATGCCGGCGTGATCGAGGCCATGCGCTTCAACAAGGTGCAGGTCGCCTGGTTCGGCAACAAGTCGGCCATGGAGGCCGTCAACCGGGCCGACGGCGAAATTTTTGCGCAATCCGTCGATGCGGGTGGAAATCCGGGATACTGGTCGCACCTGATCGTGCACAAGGACAGCCCCTACGAGAAGCTCGAAGACGTGATGAAATGCGACAAGGCGATCGATTTCGGGATCGGCGACCCGAATTCGACCTCGGGCTTCCTTGTTCCGACGGCGTTCATCTTTGCCGCCAAGAATGTCGATCCGAAACAGTGCTTCAAGACCGTCCGCAACGCCTCGCATGAAGCCAATGCGATGGCGGTCGCCAACAAGCAGGTGGCGGTCGCGACCAACAACAGCGAAAGCCTCCAGCGTCTCGAAAAGACCGCGCCGGAAGCCCGCAAGAATCTGAAGGTGATCTGGACCTCGCCGCTGATCCCGAGCGATCCGCTGGTCTGGCGCAAGGATCTCGATCCCGCCGTCAAGGCGAAGCTCTACACCTGGATCATGACGTATGGCCGGCTCGGAACGCCTGAAGAAGTGGCCGAGGCGCGCAAGGTGCTTACGGGCCTGCAATGGGCGCCGTTCCGTCCGTCCTCAAACGCGCAATTGTTCCCGATCCAGCAGCTCGAGATCAACAAGGAGATGCTGAAGGTGAAGGGCGACGCCAAGCTCAGCGATGCGGAAAAGACCGCGAAGCTCGCCGACCTGCAGAAGCAGCTCGAGAAGATCGACGCGCAGGCGCAGAAGACGCCGAGCATGTGACGAGAATGCGAGCCGGCGCTCCCGTCCCGGAGCGCCGGTCCGCTGCCCCTTCATGAACAGCAATCGTCCCATCGCCGTGACTGCGCCTGCCGCACTTCGTGACGCCGGCACGGAAACTCCTGTCGACATCCCACAGCATCCCCTGTCCCGCCGCCTGCGTGTGCCTTTCATATGGCTCGTCGTGGGTGCGATACTTGTCTGGAGCTGGTCGCCCACGGAAATGTGGAAGGTCGCCAATCTTTTCACCGATTGGCGCAACATGGCAGAGTTCGGGTCGGCCTTCCTCAGGCCCAACTTTCGCGGTTGGGAGCTCTACCTCACGGAGATGATTGTCACGATCCAGATCGCGGTGTGGGGCACTGCGCTTGCGGTCGTGTTCGGGATCCCCTTTGCGATTCTCTCATCGTCCAACATCTGCCCGCAATGGATCGTCCAGCCGGTGCGCCGTTTGATGGACGCCTGCCGCGCGATCAATGAAATCGTGTTCGCGCTGCTCTTTGTGGTCGCGGTCGGGCTCGGACCCTTCGCCGGGGTGATGGCGCTGTTCATCCACAATGTCGGGATCATTTCGAAGCTCTTCTCCGAGGCGGTCGAGGCGATCGACCCGCGACCGGTCGAGGGCATCCGGGCGACCGGCTCGAACAAGCTGCAGGATGTCATCTTCGGCGTCGTGCCGCAGGTCATCCCGCTCTGGTCGTCCTACACGCTCTATCGTTTCGAAACGAATGTGCGCTCGGCGACCGTGCTGGGGATCATCGGAGCCGGCGGGATCGGGCAGACGCTCTATGAGAGCATCCGCAGCTTCCAGTATTCCGAGACGGCGGCCGTGGTCATCATCATCGTCCTGTCGGTCATGATCATCGACATCGTGAGCGCGCGCCTGCGCCACATGCTGGTCTAGCATTGTCGGGGTTGCTTCAGGCTTCCGTCCCGACGACGAATTCAACCCTGTCCGCTGCAAAACGCGCGCGCGTCGCCAGAACGGGCCGGCCGGCATCGTCGACATCGACGCTGTCCACCAGCAGAATCGGCCGGCCGGGCGCAAGACCCAGATGCGCCGCGTCGGTCGCCTCGGCGGCCGCGGTCAGGATTCGCGTGCTGCGCCGGCGGTAATCGGACACGCCGAACCGCGCGAGCGTCTTGGTCATGGATCGGACGGACGCATAGATTCTCTCCGCGCCGGCAAACCTTCGGCCCGGCAGCCACGTCGTGGCGATGCAGATCGCGATCTTGTCCGCGTGCCGCAGCGCGTCGATCCGCACCACGGATTCGCCAGGCGCAATGTTGAGCCGTGCGGCGGTTGCGGTATCCGCCGGCTCCATTGTCCCCGCCAGCATGCGCCCGCCCGCGGCATATCCTTTCGTGCCCACGATCTCCGAGAAGCGCGTGCGCGTGCTGATAGGATAGGCGATGCGCTGGGCTGCGACATAGGTGCCGCTGCCGCGTGTGGCGCGAACAAGCCCGCGCTCCGCAAGTCCGGCGATGGCCCTGCGCACGGTATGGCGGTTCACGCCGAAACGTTCGGCGATTTCGGTTTCGCCCGGAAGCCGCGACCCGGCCGGATGCGTGCCGTCGGCGATCGCGCGCTCGAGGTCGTCGGCGATGCGCCGCCACAATGCGACGCCGGCATCGCTGGCTTGCGCGACTTCACGATTCATCGACCGGGGTTTCATGCGAGCCGTCATCGCGTTGTCATCAAAGCTTCACGCAGCGCCGCTAGAAAGTTGTCTATTAACATAGACAACTTTGCATGGCGACCCCTGAATTCGGTCCGGACACGAAAAACGCTGCTCTGATCGAGATGCGGCGCGAGGCCATGAGGCTGCTGGCGAGTGCCGATGCGCGTGCGCTTGCGCAGCGGGTTGCTGCGCTCGGCGATCTGCCCGCGCATGACAATGTCCGCCGGCCGGAAAGCGGCCTCGTCATGGTGCGCGGGCGAATCGGCGGCGACGGCGCGCCGTTCAATCTCGGCGAGGCGAGCGTGTCGCGCGCGGCCGTGCGCCTGGCGTCCGGCGAATTGGGCTTCGGCTATGCGCTCGGGCGCGATACCGAAAAGGCCCGGCTGATCGCGCTCTGCGATGCCCTCATCCAGTCGGAGGCGTATCGCGACGCCGTCGCGGATCGCGTCCTGAGCCCCGTGCGCGCCGAGCGGGAGGCGCAGGAGAAGCTCTCGCGCGAACGCACGGCAGCGACGCGCGTCGAGTTCTTCACGCTGGTGCGCGGGGAGGACTAGCGCATGATCGAGGCAGGCTTTGAAAATCCCGTGACCGAAGCGCAATCGACATTCCGCTCGATCATGGACGCGACGGCAAGGCCGGGATCGCCCTTTTCGATTGCGGGCGTTGCCGGTGCGCCGTCGTCGCTCTATCCGTCCACCGCCGCCATTGCCCTGACGCTCCTCGACCACGATGCGCCGCTTTGGATCGACGATCCGGCGGACGAGGTCCTGAACTGGGTCCGGTTTCACACCTCTGCGCCGGTGGTGACGCTTGCGGCCGATGCCGCCTTTGCGATCGTGACCCGCCCGCAATCTCTTCCGCCGCTGGGGTCGTTCAATCCCGGCACGCTCGACTATCCGGACGTCTCCACCACGGTGATCGTGCAGGTCGAGACGCTCACGGGCGGCGCTCCTCTGACGCTCGCCGGTCCGGGCATCAAGGGGCGGCAGACGCTCGCGCCGGCTCCGATACCGTCCGGTCTGACGCAGCAGCTTGACGCCAATCGCGCGCTGTTTCCCCGCGGGATCGATCTTCTTTTCGTCAGCGCAGGCGAGGTCGCGGCGCTCCCACGCTCCGTCCGCGTCGTTGAGGGCGGCTGACATGTATGTGGCTGTGAAGGGCGGCGAGCAGGCGATCGAAAATGCGCACCTGCTGCTGGCGTCCGAACGCCGTGGCGATCCCGCCATTCCGGAATTGTCGCTCGCGCAGATTTCGGAACAACTGACGCTCGCGGTCGACCGCGTGATGACGGAAGGCTCGATCTATGACCGCGAGCTGGCCGCCCTTGCGATCAGGCAGGCGCGTGGCGATCTGATTGAGGCGATCTTCCTGCTGCGCGCATTCCGCGCGACGCTGCCGCGCTTTGGCGCGAGCGAGCCGGTCGATACCGGCGCGATGGCGATCCGCCGCCGTATCTCGGCAACCTTCAAGGATCTGCCCGGCGGGCAGATCCTCGGGCCGACCTTCGACTACACCCACCGCCTGATCGAGCCAGATGCCGCAGATGCGGCGCCGCAGGTGCCGGCCGTTGTGGACGCGGTGGAGGAGCCGATGCCGCGGGTGACCGATCTCCTGGCCGCCGACAATCTGATCGAACGATCCCCCGCACGAGATTTCGATGCCCCGGTCGGCGACCTGACCCGCGAGCCCCTGTCCTTCCCGGCCGAGCGCGACGTGCGGCTGCAGAATCTCGCGCGCGGCGACGAGGGCTTTCTGCTGGCGCTCGGCTATTCCACGCAGCGCGGCTTCGGCCGCACCCATCCCTTTGCCGGCGAAATCCGCCTCGGGGAGGTCGAGGTGGAATTCGTTGCGGAGGATGCGGGCTTTGCCGTGCCGCTCGGCCGGATCACCGTGACAGAGTGTCAAATGATCAATCAATTTGCAGGCTCGGCCACCGAACCGCCCCGCTTC
The DNA here is from genome assembly GCA_013388965.1 of Pseudorhodoplanes sp. GTDB lineage: Bacteria > Pseudomonadota > Alphaproteobacteria > Rhizobiales > Xanthobacteraceae > Pseudorhodoplanes. Next base: position 20,781 of record JACAEG010000067.1, read on the forward strand.
ACGCGCGGCTATGGGCTGACCTTCGGTCATTGCGAACGCAAGGCGATGGCGATGGCCCTGGTCGATCGTTCGCTGCGTGCGCGCGAGCTGGGCGAGGACGTCAAGGCCCCCGCACAGGACGAGGAATTCGTGCTGTCGCATTCCGACAACGTGCAGGCGACCGGCTTTGTCGAGCATCTGAAGCTGCCGCATTACGTCGATTTCCAGGCGGAGCTTGGGCTGGTGCGCAAGCTCCGATCGGACTTTGAGCGCGGCGCATCGCCGGATGCGCTGGCGGAGGCGGCGGAATGAACGCGCCCGCCTACAACTTCGCCTATCTCGACGAGCAGACCAAGCGCATGATCCGGCGCGCGATCCTCAAGGCGATCGCGATCCCCGGCTATCAGGTGCCGTTCGCGAGCCGCGAAATGCCGATGCCCTATGGCTGGGGCACGGGCGGCGTGCAGGTGACGGCCTCGATCCTCGGCCCGAACGACGTGCTCAAGGTCATCGACCAGGGCTCCGACGACACGACCAATGCGGTGTCGATCCGCAAGTTCTTCCAGCGCACGGCGGGCGTGGCGACGACGACGCATACGAGGGACGCGACCGTCATCCAGACGCGCCACCGCATCCCGGAGCAGGCGCTGGCGGAAGGGCAGGTGCTCGTCTTTCAGGTTCCGATCCCCGAGCCATTGCGGTTCCTGGAGCCGCGCGAGACCGAGACGCGCCGCATGCACGCGCTCGCCGATTACAGTCTGATGCACCTCAAGCTTTATGAGGATATCGCGCGTCACGGCCGCATCTCCACGAGCTACGCCTACCCGGTGAAGGTGCAGGGTCGCTATGTCATGGATCCCTCGCCGACGCCGAAATTCGACAATCCCAAGATGAACGATTGCGCGGCGCTGCAATTGTTCGGCGCGGGGCGCGAGAAGCGCATCTACGCTATTCCGCCCTACACCGCGGTCGTCTCGCTCGATTTCGAGGATCATCCCTTCGAGCGCTACCGTCACGACGCGCGCTGCGAATTGTGCGGAGCGGACGATTCCTATCTCGACGAGGTCATTACCGACGATCGCGGCGGCCGCATGTTCGTGTGCTCCGACACCGATTATTGCGAGGCCCGCCGCGCAACCGCGGACAAGCCTCATGCCGTCCCGCAAGGTTATCCGGCATGAAATCGCAATCCGCAATCAGCATGCGCGAGGCTGGCGTCCCCGATCTGCCGCAGGTCCTCGCCCTCTATGCCCAGCCGGAGCTTGACGACGGCGACGTTCTGCCGATTGCGGAGGCGGAGCGGCTGTTCGCGAAGTTCGCCGACTATCCCGACTACAAGCTTTACATCGCGGAGCAGGATGGCGTCGTGGTCGGCACCTTCGCGTTGCTGATCATGGACAATCTCGGTCATCGCGGCGCGCCCTCGGCCATCATCGAGGATGTTGTGGTGGCGCCGGATCGCCAGGGCAGCGGCATCGGGCAGGCGATGATGCGCTTTGCGCTCGATCGCTGCCGCGCCAAGGGGTGCTACAAGGCGATGCTGTCCTCGAATGCGCGGCGAGAGCGCGCGCATGCCTTCTACGAGGCGCTCGGCTTCGAGCGTCACGGCTACAGCTTCCGCGCGGATTTGACGGCGGTCGGCGCATGACCATCTCGCGCGAAGAGCCGCTGCTGGCCGCCGAGGGCCTGACCAGATGGTACGGGCGGCAACTCGGCTGCCGCGATGTGTCGTTCTCGATCTACGAGGGCGAGGTGCTGGCCATCGTCGGCGAATCCGGTTCGGGCAAGTCGACCCTGCTCCAGCTTCTGTCCGCGCAGTTGGAGCCGAGCGAAGGGCATGTCCGCTATCGCATGCGCGACGGCGTGACCCGCGATCTTGGCCTGCTGGGCGAGGCGGAGCGGCGATTCCTGTTTCGCACCGACTGGGGCTATGTCCATCAGGACGCCGCCCAGGGCCTGCGCATGTCCGTCTCCGCCGGCGCCAATGTCGGCGAGCGGCTGATGGCGAATGGCTGGCGCCATTACGGCCGCATCCGCGCGACGGCCGAGACCTGGCTCGACCGGGTGGAGATCGACCGCGGCCGGATCGACGACACGCCCCGCACCTATTCCGGGGGCATGCGCCAGCGGCTGCAGATCGCGCGCAACCTGGTGACCGAGCCGCGCCTCGTTTTCATGGACGAGCCGACAGGCGGGCTCGATGTCTCGGTGCAGGCGCGGCTCCTCGACCTCCTGCGCGGGCTCGTGACCGATCTCGGGCTCGCGGCCATCGTTGTGACGCACGACCTTGCCGTCGCACGTCTGTTGTCTCACCGCATCATGGTGATGAAAGGCGGGCAGGTGATCGAGACCGGGCTGACGGATCAGGTGCTGGACGATCCGCAGGAACCCTACACCCAGCTTCTCGTCGCCTCGATCCTGCCGGCCTGATGGATTGCGCATGACCGTCCTCGATATCAGGAATGCGGGCAAGACCTTCACCATGCATCTGCAGGGCGGATTGCGGCTGCCGGTGGTGCAGGGCGTCTCGTTCCGCGTCATGCCGGGCGAGTGTGTAGTACTCGCCGGGCCGTCCGGTTGCGGCAAATCCTCGATCCTGAAGATGATCTACGGGAGCTATCGCTGCGGGGAGGGTCATATCGTCGTCGATCATGGCGACGTGCGGGTCGATCTCGCGCGCGCCGAGCCGCGGGAGATCCTGGCGCTGCGCCGCAGTGCCATCGGCTATGTGTCGCAGTTCCTGCGCGCGGTGCCGCGCGTGGCCGCCATCGATGTGGTGGCAGAGCCGCTGGTGAGCGACGGCGTTTCGCGCAGTGAGGCGCGCGAACGCGCCGGCGCCTTTCTGGCGCGGCTCAATATCGCGCCGCGATTGTGGGATCTGCCACCCGCGACATTTTCCGGCGGCGAGCAGCAACGCATCAATATCGCGCGCGGGTTTCTGCCAGAGCGGCCCATCCTCCTGCTTGACGAACCGACCGCGTCGCTCGACGCGGCCAACCGCAACGTGGTCGTCGATCTCATCCACGCCAGGAAATCGGCGGGCACCGCCATCGTGGCCATCGTGCACGATGACGAAGTCAGAGATTCCATTGCCGACACCGTCATAGACATCGCTCAATTCACGGCAGCAGCATGACGTCGCAGGACCATATCATCAGCAACGCACGCGTCGTGCTGGCGGATCGCGTCATCGAGCGCGGCTGGCTCGCCGTGGCGGACGGTCGCATCGTGGAGTTCGGGGAAGGCGGCGCCCCGGAGCGCGGCGAGGACATCGGCGGCGACCTGCTGATGCCGGGTCTGGTCGAATTGCATACCGATCATCTCGAAGCGCACTATGTGCCGCGTCCAAAGGTGTATTGGAACCCGATCGCGGCCGTCGTCTCCTATGACGGTCAGCTCGCGACCTGCGGGATCACCACGGTTCTCGATTCGCTGCGCATCTGGCGCGAGGAGGGCGTCGAAGAGGTCGACGGCGAGGCGGAAACGCTCGCGAACGCGATCGCGGCGGCCCGTGACGCCGGCCTGCTTCGTGCCGATCACTATCTGCATCTGCGATGCGAGGTCCCGATGCCCGATGTCGTGGCGGAGGCGCAGGAATTGATTGAAAGACCGGACGTCAGGCTGCTGTCGCTCATGGACCATACTCCGGGCCAGCGCCAGTTTCGCGACGAGGAGAAGCTGCGGACCTATTATCGCGGCAAGAAAGGCGGTCTCAGCGACGCCGAACTCGATGCGCTGTTCGAGAAGCGCATCCGCTATCAGAACGAGCACGGCGAAAGGAACTACCGGGCGCTTGTCGACATGGCTCGCCGTCATGGCATGCCGCTGGCCAGCCACGACGATACCACTCTCGATCATGTCCAGGAGGCGATTCAGAACAAGGTGGCGATTGCCGAGTTTCCAACGACGATGGAGGCGGCCGAAGCTCTGCACCGGGCCGATATCCGAGTGATGATGGGCGCCCCCAACCTTGTCCGCGGCGGCTCTCATTCAGGCAATGTAGCGACCGCGGTTCTCGCGGAGGCCGGCCTGCTCGATGTCCTGTCCTCGGACTATGTGCCCTCCAGCCTGCTGATGGCGGCCATCGCGATGCCCCGCGTGGTGCCCGGCATCGACCTTGCAACATCCGTCCGCACCGTAACCAGGACCCCGGCCGAGGCGGTCGGGTTTCACGACCGCGGCGAGATCGCGGTCGGCAAGCGCGCCGATCTCATTCGCGTGCATGTCGCACATGATGTTCCGGCCGTGCGCAGCGTGTGGCGGGACGGGGATAGGGTGGCATGAATCCGCTTGGCCGGCCGGATTCGATATCGGACGCTCCAAAGCGCGTCGGTCCGGGCGCGCTTGTTGCTGTCTGCGGACCGAGCGGTGCGGGCAAGGACACCCTGATCGCTCTGGCGCGCGCCAGGAGCGCAGCTGATCCGAACGTCATATTTGCACGGCGCGTCGTGACGCGCCCGCAATCCGGGTTTGAGGATCACGACAGCCTGAGTGACGAGGCCTTCGATCGGGACGTTCGGGAGAATCGATTCGCGTTCTGGTGGACCGCTCACGGGTTGAAATACGGGATACCGGCGGCGGTCGATGACCACGTGGCCGCGGGACGCTGCGTCGTGTGCAATGTGTCGCGCGCGATCCTGGGCTCCCTGCGGGAACGCTATGCCCGCGTGCTGGTGGTGCTGGTCACCGCTCCGCCCGAAATCCTCGCCGCCCGGCTTGGCCGGCGGGGGCGTGCAAGCGACGGCAGCCTCGAGCAGCGCCTGGCGCGAAGCACGGGGATCGCGCGCCAATTTGCTCCCGATGTCGTCATTCACAATGACGGGACGCCGGAAAGGGGAGCGGCCGATCTCCTCAGGGCGATCGACAGCCAGTTCATCGTCTTTTCGGTCTGAGCGATGGGCCGGTCCACGCCGCAGCCGCGATACGCGATCTATTTCACGCCACCGCCCTATTCGCCGCTGGCGCGGTTTGGCGCGAGCGTGATCGGATACGACTGCTTCGAGAAGGTCGATGTGAACCATTGCCTGCTGACGGGGGTCGGAGCGCAGGAGCTTGCTTTCGCCACAGCGGCTCCGCGCCGCTACGGCTTTCATGCGACTCTGGTCGCACCCTTCCATCTGAAAAAAGATGCATCCGAGGACGATCTGCGGAATGCTCTCGATGTCTTCTCGGTTTCGCATGCGCCGGTCCCTCTGGGACCGATGAAGGTGGCGACCCTCGAGGATTTCATCGCGCTCACGCCCGTGAAGGTGCCCGACGAGCTCGCCGCGCTGGAGCAGGCCTGCGTCGAATTCTTCGAGCCGTTCCGCGCGCCGCTCAGCGCGGCCGACCGCGAACGGCGTCTGTCCGCCGGGCTGTCGCGCCGCCAGCAGGACTATCTGGAGCAATGGGGCTACCCTTTTGTGTTCGAGGAGTTCAGGTTCCACATGACGCTGACGGGCCGGCTGGCGCCGCGCGATCACGCGCGCTTCAAGTCCGCGCTCACCGCTGCTTTCGGCCCTCTCTCCTCCAACTATGTGGACCTCGACGCCTTGTCTTTGATGCGCCAGCAGGACCGTGATACGCGCTTCGAGGTGCTGGAGCGCAGAGTCATGAGAATGCGGTGATTCGGGCCACGGGTGTCGGCACGGCAGGGAGGGATAATGACAAGGGTCACGACACTCGACGAGCTGGAAGCGCTCTACGGCCTTCCGGGCGAGACCTCGACCGTCAAGGAAGTCGATCGCGTCACGCCGCATTATGCCGCGTTCATCGAGGCGGCGCCGTTCGCGGCGCTGGCGACCGTCGGACCGGAAGGGCTCGATTGCTCGCCGCGCGGTGACGTGGCGGGGTTCGTGCGCATTCACGACGAGCGCACGCTGATGCTGCCGGACCGGCGCGGCAACAATCGCATCGATTCCCTGCGCAACATCGTCCGCGATCCCCGAGTCGCGCTCCTGTTCATGCTTCCCGGCATCGGAAACACGCTGCGCGTCAATGGCCGGGCGGCGATCTCCACGTCACCCGAACTCCTGCAATCCTTCGCGGTCGACGGTCACGCGCCGCGTTCGGTGATCGTGCTGTCGGTGGAATCCGTCTATTTCCAGTGCGCGCGCGCAATCGTGCGCTCGGCGCTGTGGGATCCCGCGCGGCATGTCGATCCGAAAGCCCTGCCGAGCGCCGGACAGATTCTCGCGGCGCTCAGCCGGAACAAGGTCGGCGGGGAGGACTACGACCGTGCCTGGCCGGAGAGGGCGGCCCGCTCGATGTGGTGAGCGGCCGCCGATCCTGCATGACAATGCTGTCGTGCGATAGGATGATGCGGCGCAAGAGGCGGGCATGCCCGCCGGCACGGATCGAATGCGGTCAGCCGAACTGCTCGGCGATCTTGCGATCGTAATCGAGGACCGCCTGCAGCAGGACCTGGGCGCCGCGCGCGCATTGCTCCCTGGACGAGAACTCCGCCTCGTTGTGACTGATGCCGCCAAGGCAGGGCACGAAAATCATCGCGGACGGCGCGACGCGCGAGACATAGGCGGCGTCGTGGCCGGCTCCCGAAACGATCTCGCGGGCGGAATATCCCGATAAGGCGGCGGCCTGGCGGACCGATTCGATGCAGGAAGGGTCGAACGCGACGGGCGGCTGGTCCCAGATTCGCGTCAGCGTCCCGGCGATCGGAAGCTCCGACAGGATGGCCTGAAACGCGGCATATATTTCCTTTTCCGCGATCTCGATCGTCTCGATCGAGGGATGCCGAAGATCGATGGTGAAGAACACCTCGCCGGGAATGACATTGCGGGAATTCGGCCTCACTTCCAGCATCCCGACGGTCGCGACGGCATGGGGCGGATGCTTGTGCGCAATCCTGTCGACCGCCTCGACCATGCGGGCCGCACCGAGAAGGGCGTTCTTTCGCAACCGCATCGGAGTCGCCCGGTATGCGCCTCCTGGCCGAAGAATGTCCCCTCGTACCAGCGCATCCCCTGCACGCCGGTCACGATGCCGATATCCTTGTTTTCATCCTCGAGAATGGGGCCTTGCTCGATATGCAATTCGAAAAAGGCGGAGAGGGGGTGAGCGCCGCACGGCTCGCTGCCGCAATACCCGATGGCTGCAAGCGCCTCCCCGAATGTAATTCCGCTGCGGTCCTTCTGCTCGACGGCCCATGCGCGGTCCAGAACGCCGGCAAAGACGCCCGAGGCGATCATGGCCGGCGCGAAGCGCGATCCCTCCTCGTTCGTGAAATTGATCACCTCGATGGGAGCAAAGGTCTCGTATCCGGCCTGGTGCATCGTGCGCAGCGCCTCCAGGGCGGCAAGCACGCCGAGAGCGCCGTCGAATTTTCCACCCGTGGGTTGCGTGTCGAGGTGACTGCCCATGCCGATCGGGGGAATGTCGTTGCGCTGTCCGGCGCGCCGCGCGAACATCGTTCCCATGTCGTCGACCGTGACCTTGCAACCCAGACCCTCGGCGTGTGCCTTGAACCAGTCGCGCACCTGCCGATCGAGGTCGGTAAGGGTGAGTCGGCAGATGCCGCCTTTGGCGGTCCCGCCGATCTGCGCGGTTTCAGCGATGTCGTTCCAGAGCCTCTCCGGATCGATGGCCAGATTGTGCTTGGGCGAGATTTGATCTTTCATCAGGCGTCGGACATTCCAGGTCGGCGATCTTTTGAAGAGGTGGTCGTCATTGCGTATTCATGTTGTCAACCCCAACACGACGGCTACCATGACGCAAGCGATCGCGGCGGCCGCTCGCGCTGTTGTGCCAGCTGATGTGAGTATCCTTGCGACCCAGCCGGATTTCGGGCCGGCCTCGATCGAGGGGTTTTACGACGGCGCCTTTGCCGTGCCGGGGCTGTTGGCGCGCATCTCCGAGGCTGAGCGGGCCGGGGAGGTCGACGCTCATCTCATAGCCTGCTTTGACGACACCGGGCTTGAGGCTGCGCGCTGCATCGCGCGCTCGCCGGTGATCGGCATCGGCGAGGCCGCCTTTCATGCCGCCAGCATGGTCGGCACACGCTTCTCGGTTGTGACGACGCTGTCGCGCTCCATCCCGGTGATACGGGACAATTTGACGCGGTATGGCCTGGCGGCGCGTTGCGGGCGCGTGCGCGCGTCCGAAATGCCGGTGCTTTCGCTCGAAACCGACAAGGCGCAGGCGGAAGCGCGGATCGGCCGGGAAATTGAAAGCGCGCTGGCCAACGATGGCGCCGATTGCATCGTGCTTGGATGTGCGGGCATGGCCGATCTGGCGGGTCGGCTTTCGCAGCATTTTCGGGTTCCGGTCATCGACGGAGTAGCCGCCGGTGTCGTTTTCGCCATCGCGCTTGCGCGACTGGGCTTGAAGACCTCCAAGGCCGGCGGTTACGCTTCTCCCGCCGCCAAGGACTATGTGGGACTTTTCTCGCGCTTCGCTCCGCAGGCATGACGGATGTTGCGCGTTGCCCAAGCGCTAGGCAGACTATGCATAGCGCATGCTCTTTTGTCTGCGGCGAAGCCGATTTCCTGCCGGAAAAGCCGCCTTTCAACTGGCATGCTCTTTGATGTTCAACGTGCGATCGCGGCAAGCAAAAATCCGTTCGTGTTCCCAGGGGACCCTCATGCTCAAACACTCATTCTGTCTCATTCGTGTCCGCTGCCTCGCGGTGGCCGGGCTGCTGGCGGTTACGGCATCTGCGGCCTCGGCCGAAAGCGTCGTGCGGATCGGGATGACCGCTGCCGACATTCCGCGCACCCTCGGGCAGCCCGACCAGGGCTTCGAAGGCAACCGCTTCACCGGCAACACGATGTATGACGGCCTCACGCAATGGGACCTGTCCTCGGCCGACAAGGCGAGCGTCGTCATTCCGGCGCTCGCGACCGAATGGGCGGTCGATCCGAACGACAAGACCAAATGGATATTCAAGCTGCGTCCCGGCGTGAAATTCCACGATGGTTCGGACTTCAATGCGGACGCGGTGGTGTGGAATGTGGAGAAGGTGCTGAAGCAGGACGCGCCGCACTTCGATGCCAGCCAGGTCGGCGTCACCGCCTCGCGCATGCCGAACCTGCGCAGCGCCAGGAAGATCGACGATCTGACGGTCGAGCTGACGACCGCGGCGCCGGATGCGCTGCTGCCGATCAACCTGACCAATCTTTTCATGGCCTCGCCCGCGCAGTGGAAGAAGCTCTACGATGCCGCGAGCGCAACCGATCCGAAGGAAAAGGCCAAGCAGGCCTGGGATGCGTTCTCGCGCAATGCCTCCGGCACCGGCGCATGGAAGATGGACAAGTTCGTGCCGCGCGAGCGGCTCGAGGTCGTCAAGAACGCGGCCTATTGGGACAAGAACCGAGTCCCGAAGGTCGATCGCCTGGTGATGCTGCCGATGCCGGAGCCGAATGCGCGCACGGCAGCCTTGCTGTCGGGACAGGTGGATTGGGTCGAGAATCCCGCGCCCGATGCCCTGCCGCAGATCAAGCAGCGTGGTTTTGTGATCTACCAGAACGAGCAGCCGCATGTGTGGCCGTGGCAGTTCAGCCGCATCGAGGGCTCGCCCTGGAACGACATCCGCGTGCGCAAGGCGGCCAATCTCTGCGTCGACCGCAATGCGATGAAGGATGGCTTGCTCTCGGGGCTGATGGTGCCTGCCACCGGCACCTTCGAGCCCGGGCATCCCTGGCGCGGGAATCCGAAGTTCCAGATCAAGTACGATCCGAACGAGGCCCGCAGGCTGATGACGGAAGCGGGCTTCTCCAAGGACAAGAAGCTGAAGGTCAAGACGCAGACCTCGGCGTCAGGTTCCGGCCAGATGCTCCCGCTGCCGATGAACGAGTTCCTGCAGCAGAGTCTTGCGGAGTGCTTCTTCGATGTCGAGCTCGACGTGATCGAATGGAACACGCTGTTCACGAACTGGCGCAAGGGAGCCAAGGACGAGTCGGCCCGCGGTTCGCATGCCATCAACGTGACTTACGCGGCAATGGATCCGTTCTTCGCGATGATCCGCTTCCTGGATTCCAAGATGGCGCCTCCGGTTTCCAACAACTGGGGCTTCATCAACGATCCGGAATTCGACAAGCTGGTTGCCGCCGTGCGCACCGCCTTCGATCCGGCCGAGCGCGACAAGGCGCTTGCCGCGCTGCATGAGAGGTCCGTCGACGAAGCGACTTTCCTCTATGTCGCGCACGATGTCGGCCCACGGGCCATGAGCCCGAAGATCAAGGGCTTCGTGCAGCCGAAGAGCTGGTTCGTCGATTTCTCGACGATGACGATGAACTGACAGGCGATGGCGGCGCCGCGTTCTCGCGCGGCGCCGCATGTCCTTCAGCGCAAGGCCTGAAGAGATGCTGGTCTACATTGCGAAGCGTATTGTTTTCGCGATTCCCGTGGTGTTTGCGGTTGCACTCGTATGCTTTCTGCTGGTGCATATCGCCCCGGGCGATCCGCTGATTTCGGTTCTGCCGCCCGACGCCTCGCAGGCGCTCGCCGACCAGATGCGCCGGGAATATGGCTTCGATCGGCCGTTGCCGGTGCAGTTCGGAATCTGGCTCTGGAACGCGCTGCACGGCAATCTGGGCCTGTCGATCGCCAGCGGACGTTCGGTTACGGAGGAGGTTTTGCGTGCGGTCGGCAACACGCTGATGCTGGCTGTGACCGCGAGCGTCATCGGATTCGCCTTCGGCCTGTTGTTCGGCATCCTTGCGGGCTATTACCGCGACAGCTGGATCGACCGGCTGGTGACGACCATCTCGATTACCGGCGTGTCGATGCCGCATTACTGGCTCGGCATGGTGCTGGTGATCGTGTTCTCCGTCATTCTCGGGTGGTTGCCGGCGGTGGGCATGGGACCGGGCGGGTGGTCCTGGGACTGGGAGCACATCCAGTATCTGATCCTTCCTGCAATCACGATGTCCGTGATCCCGATGGGCATTGTCAGCCGCACCGTGCGGGCACTGGTCGGCGATCTTCTCTCGCAGGAATTCGTGCTGGCGCTTCGGGCCAAGGGGCTGAGCGAGGCGCGCGTCTTTCAGCACGTGCTCAAGAATGCCGCCCCGACCGCCGTTGCGGTGATGGGCTTGCAGCTCGGCTATCTGCTCGGCGGATCGATCCTGATCGAAACCGTGTTCTCCTGGCCAGGCACCGGCTTTCTGCTCAATTCCGCAATCTTCCAGCGCGACCTTCCTCTCCTGCAGGGCACGATTCTCGTGCTGGCGCTGTTCTTCGTCGTTCTCAACCTGATCGTCGACGTGGCCCAGGCGGCGATCGATCCGCGCATCAAGCGGGCGTGAAGGATGAGGTCGTCGATCCTGATATCGCGGTCGTTCCCCCCTCTGCCCCCTTCCGGGGGAGGTGAGGACAAGACAGCGCCCGCAGGTGCCGCATGAGCGTCATCACGCAGGACATCGTTCAGCCTGGTCCCGCCACGCGGACGCGAGGATACTGGGCCGGCGTCCTGCGCAGGCTCGTGCGGGATCCGGTGAGCGTGGCATGCGCGATCGTCCTTCTCCTGATCGTGCTTGCTGCCATCCTTGCGCCGTGGCTCGGCCTGCACGATCCGTATCAGGGCAGCATGATCCGCAGGCTTCGGCCGATCGGAACGCCCGGCTATCCGCTGGGTACGGACGAACTCGGCCGCGATATGCTGTCCCGCCTCGTCTATGGCGGCCGCCTGACGCTCTATATCGGACTCCTGCCGGTCGGGCTCGCCTTCCTGATCGGCACGTCCCTCGGCATCATCGCGGGCTATGTCGGGGGCTTGGTCAATCAGGCGATCATGCGCACCATCGACGTTTTCTATGCCTTCCCGTCCGTTCTGCTGGCCGTCGCGATCTCGGGCGCGCTCGGCGCCGGCATCTTCAACAGCCTTCTGTCGCTCACCATCGTGTTCATTCCGCCGATCGTGCGCGTCGCCGAGAGCGTGACAACCAGTGTGCGCAGTCTCGATTTTGTCGACGCGGCGCGCGCATCGGGGGCGGGGCAGCTGACGATCATGCGCGTGCATGTGCTCGGAAACGTGCTCGGGCCGATCTTCGTCTATGCGACAAGTCTCATCAGCGTGTGCATGATTCTGGCCGCGGGCCTGTCATTCCTCGGTCTCGGCACCAAGCCGCCGGAGCCGGAATGGGGGCTTATGCTCAATACCCTGCGCACGGCGATCTATATCAACCCCTGGGTCGCCGCCTTGCCCGGTGTGATGATCTTCGTCGTCTCGATCTGCTTCAATCTTCTGAGCGACGGTCTGCGGAGTGCGATGGATGTCCGAAGCTGAAGTCCTTGCACCCGTCTCCGATATCGGAGGTCCTGCGCAGCCGCTGCTGCAGGTGCAGAACCTGAGCAAGCATTTCACTGTCAGCGGCGGTCTGTTCGCCAGGAAGAGCGTCGTGCGGGCGGTGGACGATGTCTCGCTCTCCGTCGACAAGGGCGAGGTGGTCGGCATCGTCGGCGAATCCGGCTGCGGCAAGTCGACGACTGCCCGCCTGATTATCGGCCTGATCGAGACGGACGAGGGAACGATCCTGTTCGACGGGGAAACCGTCGGTTCTGCAATCTCGCTGCGCGAGTTGCGGCGCCGCGTGCAGATGGTGTTCCAGGACAGCTATGCCTCGCTCAATCCGAGGCTGACGATCGAGGACACGATTGCGTTCGGCCCGAAGGTGCACGGCGTCGATCCGGAGAAGGCGCGCGAGCATGCGCGCGACCTTCTTCGCCGTGTCGGGCTCGATCCGGCGGTCTTTGCCGCGCGCTATCCGCACGAATTGTCCGGAGGGCAGCGCCAGCGCGTCAACATTGCGCGCGCGCTCGCGCTCTCGCCGCGCCTTGTCATTCTCGACGAGGCCGTCTCTGCGCTCGACAAGTCGGTGGAGGCGCAGGTCCTCAATCTGCTGATCGACCTCAAGGAGCAGTTCGGCCTGACCTACATCTTCATCTCGCACGACCTCAACGTGATCCGCTTCATCAGCGACCGGATCGTCGTGATGTATCTCGGCGAGGTGGTGGAGACCGGGCCGGTCGAGGCACTCTGGGACAGGCCGCGGCATCCCTATACGCAGGCCCTTTTCGCCGCGATGCCGTCGCTTGATCCCGACCATCGCACCCAGAAGCCGCCGATCGCCGGCGATCCGCCCAATCCCATCGACCCGCCATCGGGCTGCCGCTTTCACACCCGCTGTGCCTTTGCCGAGCCGGTCTGCAGCAGCACGGTCCCGAAGCTTGCGCCGACCGGCGTCGCTCTGCACCTTGCCGCCTGCCACATGGTCGATCCAAACTCGGGGCATTCGCTGGCAGGCTCGCGGGGACCGGGTTCATGAACGGGAAAGTGACGCCAGAACGGGTTGCCGCCATCGCTGCGGCGGCGCGGGTACCGTTGCGCAGCGATGCCGCAGCACGCATCGCCAATGCCGTGACTCCGGCCGTGGCCCGCTTCGGAGACGAGCCGATCGCGCTCGCGCTGGAAATCGAGCCCGCGACCTATGTCGTCATTGCGCGCGGCGGAGCAAAGCGGTGACTGATCCGGCCCTGCTGTCGCTGGCGGAGATTGCAGCCCGGATTCGCAGCCGCGCATTGTCGTCGGTCGAGGCGACGCAGGCCCTGCTCGCGCGCATCGCGCAATGGCAGCCGAAGTTGAACGCCTATGTGCGCATCGAGGCGGACGAGGCCTTGCAGGCGGCGCGCGAAGCCGACGGACATCTCGCAAGAAGCGGGCCGAAGGGGCCGCTGCATGGGGTGCCGCTGGCGCACAAGGACATGTATTACTTCGCCGGCAAGCCGGCCGGTTGCGGCTCGAAGGTGAGGGACGGGTGGATCGCGCCTGAAAGCTCCACCGTCATCCGGCGCCTGCACGACGAGGCGGGCGCCATCCGGCTCGGCGCGCTCAACATGGCGGAGTTCGCCTATGGCCCGACCGGACACAATGCCTGGCACGGGCATGCGCGCAATCCCTGGAATACCGCGCACATCACCGGCGGGTCCTCGTCCGGTTCGGGCGCCGCGGTCGCCGCGCGCCTGACCTATGCCGCGCTCGGTTCCGACACCGGCGGCTCGATCCGGCTGCCGGCGCATTTCTGCGGCGTGACCGGCCTGAAAGTCTCCTATGGCCGAGTCAGCCGCGCCAATGCCATGCCGCTGTCCTTCACGCTCGATACCGTGGGCCCGCTGGCGCAGAGCGCGGAGGATTGCGCGCTGATCGCCGAGATCATTTTCGGCGCCGATCCGCTCGATCCGGTCACCGACGGCGCGCCGGCCTGGAACAAGGCGGCGGCCGAGCGGCCGGTCGGCGGGCTGAAGGTCGGCATCCCGAACAGCTTCTATGTCGACGATCTCGAACCGGACGTCGCGGCCGCGCTCGACGAAACGAAGAGGACGCTGGAAAAACTCGGCGCGGGATTTGTGAGCGTCGATCTTCCCGACCAAACCGCCGTCGCCGCCGCGGCGCTGATCGTGATCGCCTGCGAGGCGACGTCGTTTCACGCGCCGTGGCTGCGCACGCGCGCGGAGGATTACACGCCGCAGGTCCGCAACCGGCTCGAGAACGGGCTCGCCTACAGCGCCATCGAATATCTCGAAGCCCTGCGCTGGCGCGGGCCGGCGCTCGCCGCCCATCTCGCGGCGATCGGCGACGTCGATATCGTGCTCGCGCCCGCCTCGCGTGCGGCCGCGCCGACCATCGAGGAGACTGACGTGGGCGGAGGGACGAATGCCGAAGCGGTCATCTTCGCGCTGACACGCTTCATGCGGCCGATCAACTATCTCGGCCTGCCGGTGCTGTCCGCGCCGGCGGGGCATTCCCGCGCGGGTCTGCCGATCGGCATGCAGTTCATCGGCCGCCCGCACGGCGACGAGACCGTGGTCGCGCTCGGCCGGGCCTTCCAGACCGTGACGGACGCGCATCGCCGCGTTCCCCAATTGTCGTGAGCAGGACCGAAATCGTGAACCCCATCGTCGAGATCAGCGATCTGCACGTGCGCTTCAAGGGCGAGCGGACGGTTCACGCGCTCAACGGCGTCGACATCGCGCTCGCGCAGGGCGAGGTGCTGGGCCTGCTTGGCGAATCCGGCTCCGGAAAAAGCGTCACGCTGCGGGCGCTGCTGCGCATGCTCCCGCCCCGGCGCACCGACCTCAAAGGCAGCATCAGGGTCGAAGGCAGGGACGTGATGACGCTCGACGAGGATGCGCTCGAGCGGATGCGCGGCGGCACGGTGTCGATGATCTTCCAGGAGCCGATGCTGGCGCTCGATCCGGTCTACACGATCGGCGACCAGATCGCGGAATCGGTCGTGAAGCACGAGGGCGTCTCGTTCGCGGCCGGCCGTCAGCGGGCGCTGGAGATGCTGGAGACGGTGCGCATACCCTCGCCGAGACGCCGGCTCGATGCCTATCCGCACGAGATGTCGGGCGGCATGCGCCAGCGCGCCATGATCGAGCTGGCGCTCGCCTGCAAGCCCAAGGTGCTCCTCGCGGACGAGCCGACCACAGCGCTGGATGCGACGGTGCAGATCCAGATTCTTCTGCTTTTGCGCGAATTGCAGCGCGAGTTTGGCATGGCGGTGATCTTCGTGACCCATGACATCGGCGTCGCGGTGGAGATCAGCGATCGTATCGCGGTCATGTATGCCGGCCGCATCGTGGAAAGCGGCACGTTGCGCGATGTCGTCAAGCATCCGTCGCATCCCTATACTCGCGGGTTGCTGGCGTCGACGCTGCACGGCGCCCACAGGGGCACGCGACTGCAGGCTATCCCCGGCGCGCCGCCGCGGCTCGACCAGGCACCGGTCGGCTGCTCGTTCTCGCCGCGCTGCTCGCAAGTCTCGTCCGCCTGTGCTGTCGAGACGATCCCGCTGTCCGATATCGGAAACGATCATCGCGTCCGCTGTGTGCTGGCGGAGAGGGTCTTGCAAGCCGGCTGAAAAATCTGGGAGTGTGCCGCGCTGTCGCGTCTCTCGGCGCCAGGTCGGAGAGTCACATGGACATGGGCATTGCGGGATTGCGCGTTCTGGTGACGGCGGGCGCGGCGGGCATCGGCCTCGGCATTGCGCGTGCCTTTGTGCGCGAGGGCGCACGGGTACATGTCTGCGATGTCGATGAGGACGCATTGTCGAGGCTTGCCGGAGGCGATCATGGGATTGGACGCAGCCTTTGCGATGTCGCGGATCGTGCGGCCGTGGCGCGATTGTTCCGGACTGCCGTTGCCGAGCTGGGCGGGCTCGATGTGCTGGTCAACAATGCCGGTATTGCCGGTCCGACCGGCCGCGTCGAGGATATTCATCCCGAGGACTGGGACCGCTGTCTGGAGGTCTGCCTCACGGGACAATTCAACTGCGCGCGGCTTGCCGTGCCGCATCTGCGCCAAAGCACGAACGCATCGATCGTCAATCTGTCCTCGGCCGCCGGCAAATACGGGTTTGCGATGCGCTCGCCCTATGCGGCGGCGAAATGGGGTGTGATCGGGTTCACGAAGTCGCTGGCGATCGAGCTGGGAGAGGCGGGCATCCGGGTCAACGCGATCCTGCCCGGGCTGGTCGCTGGCGACCGGCAGCGCCGGGTGCTGGAGGCAAAGGCCCAGAATCTCGGCATTTCCTACGCCGAGATGGAAGCGCAGGCCTTCTCCTTCACGTCGATCAAGGACTATGTCACAGCCGAGCAGATCGCCGACCAGATCGTCTTTCTGGCGTCGCCTCGCGGCCGAACGATCTCCGGTCAGGCGATCTCCATCGACGGCGATATGCGCATGCTCGGCTGACGATGTTGGCCCCAGGCTGCCGTCCGCAGGTCAGAAGACCAGCCAGGCGGCCACCAGAAAGTAGATCAGGATCGACAGCACGTCCTGGATCACGGTCGCAAGGGGGCCGGAGCCGAGCGCGGGATCGTAACCCAGCCGGGCAAACAGCCACGGCAGCATGAAGCCGATGGTCGTGGCGATGCTGCTCGCGGCGATCAAGGCCAGCGAGACGGTCGCGGCGAGCGCGACATTGCCGAAGGCGAACAGGATCAGCGGAAAGGCGATCGCGCCGAGCGCGGCCCCGATCAGAATGCCGGTTCCGAGTTCACCGGCCAGCAGCGGGACAAGATCGGCTCCGGTCAGCGAGATCGCGCGGACCGCAACGGCCTCCGACTGGGTGCCGACGGCGTCGGCGAGATAGACGACGGCCGGTACGAAGAAGGCCACGGCGATATTCGCCGCAAGCGCGGTTTCGAAATGCGCCATCATGGCTGTGGCCAGCGCGCTGCCGGCCATGCCGACCAGCAGCCAGGGCAGGCGAAAAAGCGCGCGACGAGGCGGCGATGCCGTCAGTGCGGCCTGCGCCGATTCCGACCGTCCGAGAATGCCGACCATGTGATGGAGGTCCTCGAGATGCTCGTCCCGCAGGATCGACATCATCGCGGTGGCGGGTACGGCACCGATAAAGCGCCCGCTCGCATTGCAGACGGGAAGACAGGAAATCTCAGTCTGGATCGCGGTGCTGACCGCGTCTTCGCGATCGGTGTCCGGGGAAACGATATGGCAGTCTCCTGGAGACATCAGCGCCGAGAGGGGTGTGGAAGCGCCTGCCGCCAGCAACTCCCGCATTTCGACAACGCCCGCCAACCCGCCGTCCCTGTTCAGAACGAAGACATGGGAGGCGTCGTCAAAGCGTTTTCCGATCAGTCGCTCGCGTGCGGCGGCCGCACGCTCGTCGAGTTCCGCCGTTGGAACGTTTGCAACAAGGTAATGCCCGACACGCTGGGCCAGGTCGTCGCGGGAGGCCGGAGCGGAAGGATTGTGCATGGCGTCTGTCATGCGCCGACTGTCACATTGCTCGCGTGCGGCGCACAGCGCCATCGAGGGCAATGAACAAGAATATTCTGCGCCCTGCCGATCTCAGCGAAGGCCGTGCTTTCCCATCAGCTTGACGGTGCTTGCCTGCGGGCCCTTGTCGCCGGGTTCCTCGGCAAAGGTCACTCGCGTGCCGGCCTTCAAGTGACCGAACTTCCCATCCAGTACGCTGTTCCGGTGAAAATAGATTTCGCGCCCGTCCTCGTCCTCGATGAATCCGAAGCCCTCGGTCGGTTCGATCCGTGTCACGATTCCGATCGGCGGGCCGACGTGGCTTTTCACCTGACCTTCGAGATGACGCACCTGATCCTGCAACTGGCGGCGCGCATGCTTGAAAGCATCGTGCAGCGCGAATGCCAGGTCGGAATGCCGTTCGTCGCGATGCGGCGTCCGGCTGGCAACGACCTCCTTTCCGTTTGGCAATGTCAGGTGAATGTTGATCTCGAACAATCCGCCAGTCCGGTGATGGCCTCCTGGAGCCCTGATCACAAGCCGGCATGCGGTGATCCGCCCAAACCGGTTCTCGAGCCCGGCGATATAGCCGCGCGCGGCATCCCGGACAGCTTCGTCCGGCGACATCCCCTGGAAGTCGATTTCCACCGGTGTTTCCATGTCTGTCATGTCCTCTCGTCGATGGGCAATCGCGCCGGTCAATGACAGAGACGGCCGGCATCCCACCGAAACTCTATCGGGGCATGGCGATTGCGCGTTGCGTTACGTCAATCTCACTGCGTTCAGGCATTTCTGAATTCCGCCGCAGGCCGGCTTGTGTCCGTTCGATTTCGCTGATAGCCGCGGGATGGGGCGGGAGGGAGCAATGCCGGCAAGGACGGGAGCGCGGCTTCGGATCGTCGATGCCCATCAGCATTTCTGGGACACGGCCCGGAATTATCATCCCTGGCTCCGCGACGAGCCCATGATCCCTTTTCGCTACGGCGATTACTCGGCCATCCGCAAGCCGTATCTGCCGGCCGATTACCGCAGGGATGCGGCAAACTACGAGATCGCCGGTTCGGTCTATGTCGAAGCCGAGTGGGATCCGAAAAGCCCGGTGGCCGAGATGGCCTATGTCGACGAGTTGCGGCGCAGCGCGGGCCTGCCGACCGTCGCTGTCGCGCAGGCGAGGCTCGACAGCCCGGACGTTGAATCCGTCCTGGAGCGGCAGGCCTCCTTCCCCTTTGTCCGCGGCATCAGGCACAAGCCGCGCGCAAATCCCTCGCCGCGGGATACGGAAGGAGGCGGAATGACTGATCCTTCGTGGCGGCGCGGCTATGCACTGCTGCGCCGGTTTGGATTGCGCTTCGATCTGCAGACGCCGTGGTGGCATTTGCACGAGGCAGCCCGATTGGCGCACGACTATCCCGACACGCAGATCGTGCTTAATCACACCGGCCTGCCGGCCGACCGATCCCGGGACGGCGTCGAGGGATGGAAAGGTGTCATGACGCTTCTGGCCCGGTGTCCCAACGTCGCGGTGAAGATTTCGGGCCTGGGCGATCCCGGCAGGCCGTGGACTGCGGCAAACAATCGCGACATCGTGCTGACAACCATCGAATTGTTTGGCGTGGAGCGTGCGATGTTCGCCAGCAATTTTCCGGTGGACAGCCTGTGCGCGACGTTCAGCCAGATTTTCGAGGGATTTCGCGACATCGTGAGTGGCTTCAGCGAATCCGAGCAACGCCTTCTGTTTCGTGACACCGCGATGCGCATTTATGCGATGGAGGAAGCATGACCAAGCCTGCAATCGGCTATGTCGGGATCGGACTGATGGGCCTGCCGATGGTGGGCCGCCTGCTCGAACGGGGCTATCGTGTCAGGGCCTATGACATCGTCGCCGAACGCACGAGCGCCGCGGTAAAGGCCGGAGCGGCGGCGGCAAGTTCGCCGGCCGATGCGGCCCGCGAAGCCGATCTGGTCCTGCTCAACCTGCCGACCACGGACGCGGTCGAAACCGCGGTCTTCGGTGCCGAAGGCGTTGCGGGCGTGTTGCACGAGCCGCAAGTTCTCATCGACTTCTCCACCATCAAGGTGGCCAAGGGAAAGAGCTTCGCCAGGCGCCTTCGGGACGAGACGGGCTGCGGCTGGGTCGATGCGCCGGTTTCCGGCGGACCGCCGGCCTCGGGCAACGGGACGCTGACGGTGATGGCCGGCGGCAGCGAAGCCGACATCGCGGCTGTCGCGCCGCTCATGAAGGATGTTTCCACGCGCTTCACTCATATGGGTCCCTCTGGAAGCGGTCTCGCCGCCAAGATGATCAACCAGCTCTTCGTTGGCTGCGGTCACGCGGTCATGGCCGAGGCGATTGTGCTTGCGGAAAGCGCGGGCATGGAGCCCGGGCGCATTCCGGAATGTCTCGCCGGCGGTCTTGCCGACAGCGCGCTGCTGCAACGCTTCTATCCGCGCATGGCGAAGCGGGAATTCAGCCCGCAGGGCTACGCCCGGCAACTTCTCAAGGATCTCGAGATGGTCATGGAGTTTGCAGGCGAGCTGAAGGCGCCGTTGCCGATGACGGGCGAATCGCTCGCGCTTTATCGGATGCTCGTCCATCGTGGGCATTCCGAGCTCGACACCACGGCCATCCTCAAGATTTATGAGGACTGACCTCCAAGCGTCATCCCTGCGAGGAATAGCCTCCGTCGACGGGGATTGCCGTTCCGGTGACGAAGTCGGAAGCGCCGCTCGCGAGGAACACCGCGATGCCGGCCAGGTCCTGCGGCACGCCCCAGCGGCCGGCCGGCGTGCGGGCCAGCACGCGCTCATGCAGGCCCGACACCTGCTGCCGCGCCGATTGCGTCAGCTCGGTATCGATCCAGCCCGGCAGGATCGCATTCACCTGGATATTGTCCCTGGCCCAGGAGCAAGCCAGCGATTTGGTCATCTGCACAATGCCGCCCTTGCTCGATGCATAGGCGACGGCGAACGACGTGCCGAAGATCGACATCATGGAGCCGGTATTGATGATCTTGCCGCCCCCGGCGCGGACCATGTGCGGATAGGCACCCTGTGAACAAAGGAATGCCGCCGTCAGATTGACGTTGAGGACCTTGTGCCATTCGCTTGCGGCATAGTCCTGCGGCTGCTTTCGGATATTGATGCCGGCGTTGTTGATCAGGATGTCCAGCCTGCCGAAGCGCTCGACGACCTGATCGCCGAGTGCGTGGCAGGCCGCCTCGTCCTCCACATCGATCTCGATTGCGGCCGCGCGTGCGCCGAGCGCCGCGAGCGACTTGACGGCGTCGGCATTGCGGTCGGCGCGGCGGCCGGCAATCACGATCGATGCGCCGGCGCTCGCCAGGCCCTGCGCCATCGCAAGACCGATGCCGCTATTGCCTCCGGTGACGGCTGCGACGCGGCCGCCGAGGTCAAAGAGTTTCATGGCTGAATCCATCTGAAAGGGAATCGAGGGCCGGGAGAATAGGCGATTAGGATTGTCGAGGCACCTGCCGGGGGACGTCCGTTCCGGCCATTTGCTTGCGAAATTCCGGCGACCTCCCTGCGTTGCGCCGGCGCAGGGTGCAAGCTCGCGCCGATCCAAGGGAGAGAAGTGATCACAGCCAGGTCATCCGCTCCCTTGCCGCAGGGCAACGGGTCGCCGCCAAGCGATCGCAAGGGCTCCGATTACGGCAGCGACAACGAGTTCAACCCCGCGGAATGAGCGGGGGAGCCTCCTCGTCCTCGACATAGCGGAAAGCGCGCACGCTCCCGCTGCCGCATGTCCGGCAGGTCAGCCGCTTGGTGAGGACGACGAGCGGCGTGTCCTCCGCGAGGCCGATCGACGGCAATTCATCCTGACCGATCGACGCGCTGTGGCCGCATGTCAGGCAATCGACCGCAATTCTGGTGTGCATAGACGAGGGACTCAAACGCAACTTGATCCGAAACATATAGGTCCGAGCGGCCGTTTTGCCACGGCTTGGGCGGCCTGGCAGGCGGGTCGCACCAGCGGAAAGAGCCCGGAGTCTGACGACCCTGGCGCTTCCAGGACTTCCCCTAATCGGCTCAGGCTGCCCTTGCGCCGCTAGTGAGTCACGTCCTGAACGCACCGCACGCGCGAACGTTCCACGCAGGCACGACGGCCGCGCCGCCCGGCCTATGGCTCGGCATCGAGTGCGCGCCGCAGGCGGCGGATGATCACCCCGCGCGCGCGATCGTCGGCTGCCGCGTCGATGCGATCGTTGATGTCGAGGATGAGCTTCGACATGTCGTTGTGCCAGTCGAGCGTGACCACGTCCTCCGGGGCCAGCCGGCGCCGCTTCTCGACATCGACCGGCGTGGGCGCCGCGGTGTCCAGCTCGTAGATGTCGTCGAGCAGGGGCCGGAATACCTGCGCGGCCGGGACGATCCGCTCGGAAATGCGCTCCGAAAGTCCCGCGAGCGCGGGCTCCTCGCCGTGGATGAGGAACACCCCGCGGCGGATCGGCCGGCGGCCGGCGATCCAGCGCGCCAGCTCCGGTCCGTCGGCGTGGCCCGAATACTCGTCCATGTGGCGGATGCGGGCCGCCACCCTGATTTCCTCGCCCTGGATGCGCACCGCCCGGGCGCCGTCCTGCAGGATGCGGCCGAGCGTGCCCTGAGCCATGAATCCCACCAGCAAGACGGTCGCACTGCTGTTCCACAGCCAGCGCTTCAGATGATGCCGGATGCGTCCGGCGTCGCACATGCCGCTGCCGGCGATGATGATGTGAAATCCGGTCAGCTTCGCGATCGCCTTGCTCTCATCCACAGTTTCGGAGAACCGCAGGTGCGGCGAGCTCAGGAGGCGGCGGACGTCGACATCGTGGTCCAGACTCGAGGCATGCTCCCGGAACACCTCGGTGGCGCGAATGGCCAGCGGAGAATCGAGGAAGATCGGCGCGGTCGGAATCTCGCCCAGATTCATCATGTCGACGAGGTCGACCAGCAATTCCTGCGTGCGCTCGACCGCGAAAGCCGGAATGAGCATGGCCCCCTTCGCGACAGCGGCGTCGCGCATCTCGGCGGCAAGGCGCCTGCGGCGCGATTCGGCGGTCGTCGGCGGGCGATCGCTGTCGCCATAGGTCGATTCCGAGATGATATAGTCGAAGCCGGTGGGGGCCTCCGGCGCCGGCTGGAGCAGTTTTGCATCGGGACCGATATCGCCGGACGCCAGCACGCGCAGCGGCTTGCCGTCCCCACCTGCATCCGCGACCTCGATTTCGATGGATGCGGACCCGAGCAGATGCCCCGCATTCCAGTATCGTGCGCGTACCCCCTCGATGACATCGACCCACACCTCGTAGTCGACCGACCTGAATGCGCGCATCGAGTCGATGGCGTCGGCCTGGGTGTAGATCGGGCTGACCTCGGCGCGTCCCCGCGCCGCATTGCGCCGGTTCAGCGACGCCACCTCCGACTCCTGGATGCTTCCCGCATCCGGAAGCAGGTAGGAGCACAGATCGATGGTGCCGCGCGTGGCCACGATCGGCCCGTCAAAGCCTTCGCGGACGAGCCTGGGCAGCAAACCGCTGTGATCGATGTGAGCATGCGTCAGAAGGACGGCGTCAATGTCCGGCGGGCGAAACGGAAAGGAGCTGTAGTTGAGGGCCTTGAGAGTCTTCGAACCCTGAAACAGGCCGCAATCGACCAGGAAGCGCCCCTTGGCGGTTTTGAAGAAATAGCAGGAGCCGGTCACAGTGCGGGCTGCGCCGCAGAACTGGAGGGTGACGCTCATCGGCGTGTCTCCACGACTCTGTCCGCTCTCGTCTCGTTGCGAAGCGCGGACGCGAGAAGCCCGTCCAGCGGAATGGCGTTGGTGGGATGCGGCACGCTGTTGGTCGAGCGGATCGAGCGGATGCCGGCGGCGGACAATGTGCGGGTCATGTCCGCCGGAAACAGGGCGTGCACGATGACGGCATCGATCGCCGCGGCGCCGGCGTCGATCAGCGCCCTGGCGCAGGCCACGAGCGTGCCCCCCGAGGAGACAATGTCGTCCACCAGCAGCACGGGCCTTCCTGCAAACAGCGCCGGCTCGGAAAATCTGACATCGACCGAGCGGTCGCCGCGGCGGGTCTTAGACGCGACGTCGTGAGGCACGCCCAGCCGGCTCGCCAGCTCGCTGACCCACGGCCGGGACTCGGAATCGGGGCCGACGACGATGGTGTCCGGCGCAAGCTCGGCTGTTTTCAGGGCATCGGCGATCGCCGGCATGGCGGACAGATTGTCGGCTTCGATCCCCGGAAACACGCTTGCGATGTCCGGCGTCCGGTGCAGGTGGGCGTCTACCGTCACGACCCGGTCCACCGTCGCGGCGAGCAATTTTCCAATCACGGTCTGGCTCACCGCCTCGCCTTCATGAAAAGCCGTATCCTGGCGCATGTAGCAGAGATAGGGCGCGACCAGGACGAGGCGGCGGGCTCCGTTTCGCCGCAAGGCCTCGGCGGCGAACAGGAGCGCAACGATCTTCTCGTTCGGCTGATCGAGCGAGGCATAGAGAATGGTGGTGGGCGATGCGGGGCCCGCCGTCACGCGGATTTCCCCGTCGGGAAAACGATGCAGCGCGATGTCGTGCATCGGCACGTTCAGCCGCGCGGCCAGCGGCCTGGCCTGGGCGGTGGAGGCCGGCAGGCTCTGGATCGCGACGCCGCTCATGCTTTCGCCTCGCCGGCCAGCGCACGGCGGCCGTCAATCGCATAGCCCGTGCCGGCATTCGTGATGGCGATGGCAAGATCGTATTCCGGCTGGTCGAACGCATAGATCCGATAGAGCGGCTCGCCCTTTTCCACGCGGTCGCCTATCCGCTTGAACACCTTGATGCCGGCACCCTTGTCGATCGGCGCGCCCGCGGTGCGTGCCAGCCGGTTGAGGCGCAGGCAATCGATGGCCTCGACGACGCCGTCTCTTGGCGCGGGGATATCGGCGGTGAGCGGTCCCAGATCGGTGCGGCAGGTGGACGGCCCCTGCGCGTCGATGATCCTTTCCATTTGCCTGAGCGCGGCGCCGCTGTCGAGCAGCTCGCGCGCGCGCATGTAGCCCGCGCCACCGCGCAAGTGCGGATCGTATTCGAGCAGGTGGGCGGCAAGCCGGAGCGATTTCTCGCGCAGGTCGGCTGGCGCCGCGGTATCGCGCGCCTGGACGGCCATCACATCCTGCGCTTCCAGGACAGGCCCGATGCCGCTCCCGATCGGCTGGCGTCCGTCCGTACTGATCACCTCGACCGACATTTTCAGATGATCGCCCACGAACTCGAACAGCTTTCGCAGCCGCATCGCCTCGGTCGCGTTCGTCAGCTTCGCCGCGGGCCCGACCGGAAGGTCGACCAGGAGATGCGTGGAGCCGGCCGCGAGCTTCTTCGACATGATCGAGGCCACCATCTGCTCGCGGGTGTCGATGCTGAGGGGCCGCTCCACCGAGATCAGGATGTCGTCGGCGGGAGACAGATTGACGTGGCCGCCCCAGACCAGGCAGCCGTTGCAGGCATTCACGACCTCCTTCATCTCGCCAACCCCGAGATCGACACGTGCAAGCACCTCCATCGTGTCGGCGGTGCCGGCAGGCGACGTGATGGCGCGCGACGAGGTTTTCGGGATCGTCAGGCCGTGCGCCGCCACGATCGGGACGACGATCATCGAGGTGCGATTGCCGGGAATGCCTCCGATGCAATGCTTGTCCACCACGATCGGCTTGTCCCATTTGATCTGCGTTCCCGCCCGCGCCATCGCATGGGTCAGCGCCAGCAGCTCGCCGCTGGTCATGAAGCTTGCCGAGCTGATGAGGAACGCCGCGATCTCCATGTCGGAATATCGGTAATGCGCGAGGTCATCCACAATGGCGTCGATTTCGGCTGCGCTGAGGGTGTGCCCCTTGATCTTGGCGCGCACCGCATCGAGGCTGTCGGGCGGCATGGCCGGAGTCACGGTCGCGTGGCTGCCGGCCGGCTCGGCGAACCGGCGAAAGGCCGGCTCGGAGAGCCCGAGTTCGTCCGGACCCACGAGAGTGTCATCGTCCGTGAGCAGCAGCGTCGCCAGCAGCGTCCGCGAATTGCATGTCAGCTCGACCCGGCTGAAGCCCCGAAACAATTCCGGCCGCAGCGCCTTGGACCGTCGTGAAATCACGGCCACATTCTCGCGTCCGGTATCGAGATTCACGCGCCGGATCCTCAGTTGCGGGCGGGCCAGGGCTGGAGCGGTCATCGCAGGGGGCCTCTCGGAAAGGCAGGACGGTCGCGCGGCAGGAGCAATCGTGCGGAATCTGACACCGGGTGTTGAATGCCTGGTAAGGGGACCGCTCGACCTCCGCGGGATTCGATCCTTGCTATCGTTACACCTTGCGGCCAAACAGCAGAATGGCCGTCAGCGGGATCGCGAGACCCATCAGGATCACGGTGATCAGCAGGGCGCCCAGATCGGCGTAATCGCCGCGTCCGACCGAGAACACCTGATTCAGGTATTTGGTCTGCAACTGCCCCGCCACCAGGGCCATGTTCATCAGCGAGGCCATCAGCGCGAACCATGTCGCCTGGCGTCCGGCCGGTGCATAGAAGGCGATGAGGGTGAGCAGCGGTATCATGCTGAGCTGCGCGAACGGCGAGGCGGTGGCCGCATCGATAAGCGCGATGGTGCGGGCTCCGATGCCGAATTGCTCTTCGGTCCAGTGATGGAGGCCGTAATACAGGCCGACATTCGGGAGCGAGAGAATTGCGCCGGCGATCGCCAGCCACAGCAGCGTCCATTTCACCGGATATTCGGTGAGCTGCTTGCTGAACAGCCAAAGCGCGACGAGTCCCAGCAGGGCCGCGGTCTGGCGCAGCGTGCCATAGAAGGCCTCGTCGAACTTGAGGACGTCGAGCGTCCACCAGAAATAGCCATCCCCCACCGCAGGCGTCGCGCGGAATGCGAAGATGATGATGGTGGTCATCAGGATCGCCTTGCGGGTATTGGAATCGAGATCGCGCGTGACCCACGCGAGCATCCCGCAAATGACGGTCATCGACACCGCGAAGATGGCTTCCTGGCTGTACGGAACCGAGCCGAGCGCGAGCGCCAGCACGACGGCCCCGAACAGGGTGCCGCCGCCGAGAATTCTCCAGTCGAGCGGCTTGCGCTCGCTCGTCTCCGACGCGATGAAGAAGATGCTGATGACGGAGAGCATCGGCACCGCAAGTCCCATCAGGAACACGGTCGAGCGGTCGAAGAGGGTCGCGAGCCAGCCGGACAATCCGGCGACCGCGAGAATGCCGGCAGACAGCGCGAGTCGGCCGAGCACCTGCACCATGCCGAGTTCGGCCTTGACGTCATGCTCGGGCAGCGGCGCGCCGTCGGGGCCGACGCGGCTCACGACTTCGGTCGACATCGCGTCGGCGATGACATCCTGAATCACCGTGCCGACCACGATCAGCACCGCGCCCAGCACATAGAGCTCGTCGAGCCGCCATGAATCGAACCATCCGCCGGCCGCGCCGGCCAACGTGACCATGCCGGCCATCGTGAACATGGCGCCGATCAGGATATAGGCCTTGCGGCGGGAGCCGAGGATGGGAACGCTGTCGGCGAGCTGCCCGAACACCATCTTGATGGTCCAGGGCAGGGTCAGCCAGACTCCGATGCCGGCCAGTTCCGCAGGAGTCAGGGTGAGCTTCTCTTTCACCCACATGTCGCGGCTGACATCGATGATGCCGAGCGCGCCATAGGCGAAATAGATCATGACGAGCGGCAGATAGCGGAGCCGGAAGGACTGGATCGGCCGGACGAGATTGTCGATCAGTGTCAAATTAGGCCTTTCGCGCAGATCGCCCGCGATTCGCGCATCATAGCGCAAGAGATGGGGAAGGAAGCGCCCGGCTGGAGGACCTGCACGTTATGCGTCGCAGCCTCCTGGTCGCATGGCACGGACGATCCGAAGCCTCGAACCTGGGCTAATTTGCGCACGCCGCTGCGGCCGCCGCCGTTGCCTTCCTGCGGCTGAGTTGTGCGGCATAGGCGATGGCGTCGAGCAGGCTGCGCTCGCTCGCCACGCCCTTGCCGGCAATGTCGAAGGCGGTGCCGTGATCGACGGAGGTGCGGATGATCGGAAGGCCGAGGGAGATGTTGACGCCGCTCAGCGCCTCCCAGCGCCCGCTCTTCGGATCGATCGAGAAGCCGAGCAGCTTGACCGGGATATGCCCCTGGTCGTGATACATCGCGATCACCGCGTCGTAATGGCCGCCGCGCATCTTCACGAACACGGTATCGCCCGGCACCGGGCCGTCGATCGCCATGCCGCGTGCCTTGAACTCCGCGATGACCGGTTCGGCGACGTCGATATCGTGGCGGCCGAGCACGCCGCCTTCGCCCGCATGCGGGTTCAGCGCGGCGACGGCGATCCGCGGCTGTGCGATGCCGAGGGCGAGCAGCGCCTCGTGCGTCAGCGCGATGACGCGGCGCAGGCGCTCCGGCGTCACCCGGCCCGGCACCTGCTCCAGCGGGATATGCGTGGTGACATGGCTGACGCGAAAGCCCTCATGCGCGAGCATCATTACCGGCCCCTTCGACCCGGTGAGGTCGGCGAGCAGCTCGGTATGGCCGGGATAATTGTGGCCCGCGAGATGCAGCGCCTCCTTGCTGATCGGCGCCGTGACGATGGCATCCGTGCGGCCGCCCTGGGTCGCCTCGACCGCGGCGGCGATGGAGCGATAGGCCAGTTCGCCCGTCAGGGCGGAAGGGGAGCCCGCGACAATTCCCTCGGCCGGGCCCACGTCGATCAATGCCACGCCGGGATAGGTATCGAGACCCGGAAGTCTCATCAGCCTCGCGGTTGATGCGAACGCATCGGCCGATCCGGCGATCGTGATCTGCAATTCTCCCGATGCGATGGAGGGACGCAAGGCGCCCAGCGCCTTGAGGATGATTTCCGGTCCGATCCCGGCCGGGTCTCCCATCGTGATGCAAAGGCGGCTCAATGGCGTATGTCCTCGTTCTGGCTATTGCTGGCGTGAACATTGCGGGTGCCATATGTGACGCCGCGGATCAGATTTGAAAGTGTTTCTGCGCCGCCGAAGGCGCCCGACTTCGAAAGCACCGTGACGCCGTGCCACGGACCGCCTTCGATGACGGAAACCGGGATGCCGGGCGCGTATGAACCCTGCACCACGAGCGAGCGCGCCGACAAGGCCTCGCAGCAGGCATGCAGCGTCTCGCCGCCCATGACAAACAGCGCATCGGGCCTGTCCAGCCTTGGAAGAATGCGCGCGAGCATGGCCTCGATGGCGCGGCTCGCCGCGCTTTCCGACAATGCGGGAAGCGCGGGGACGAGTGCGGTCCACGAACCGGCATGCAGGCGACGCCGGAGCGCATCGGCGCTCCGGTCCTCGGCGCCCGGTTCGCACGCCACCACGCGCGCTCCGTCGAGTTCGATCAGCGTCCGGACTTGCGATCCGGCAACCGCATGATTGCTGCCGCTGACCACGAGCAGACTCGCGACACGGGGAGCGAGAATTTCCTCGGGCCTTGCAGCCAGCATGCCGGCGAGACCTCCCGTGCCTCACCACAGGATGCGTCCCGACAACGCTCGGCCGGTCGCGACGATCCGTCGAAGGTCGTCGTCGCTCTCGGCGTCCGCCAGCCAGACCGCGGGCAGAGCGCCTGCGCGGAGCTGCTCGGCAGAGCGATGGCAGAGCACGCCAAAGCGCGCCAGATCGTCCGCGAGATCGGGACCGACAATCTGCAGTTCTGCACGCTCGCTGTAGCGCACCCATTGGCGGCCCAACCGCGTCATGCGTCCGAGCGCGGGAAAGGCCGGCGCCAGAATGACGGCATCGAAGTGACCCTGAGCGAGAATGGCAGCGAGCTCCGCCGCGATAGGCCCGCGCAAGAGACTGTCGATCTTCTTGAATGCAATGTCGGATTCCGGCCGCAGCATCGCGGCGCAATCGCGGATGCGCGCGATCGCTGCGTCTTCGCCGAGGTTGCGGCTTTCGCTTGAAAATGCAAGGCTTTCCGCATGTCCCGCTGCGTCCTTGCTCCAGGCCACGCGAAGCGGCCCGACCTCGCCGGTGAATCGCACAGCCGAGTCCAGGGCGCCCGTCAGATCGTCGGCAAGAACGCGCACCGTTCCCACCATCACTCTCCGCCGCGCGAGGCAATGGTGACGCGCACGCCGCGCTCTCGCAACTGCGCGCAGATATCGGCGTCTGCATTCGCGTCGGTGATGACTTCGTTGATCGCGTCCAGCCCGCAAATGCGGAACAAGGCGGATTCGTGGAGCTTGGTGTGATCGGCCAGCACGCGAATGCTGCGCGCAGAGCGCAGCATCAATTGCTTGACCCGGGCGATTTCGATGGTGGCCTCGGACATGCCGTCCGTCGTCACCGCATGCGCGCCCATCAGGGCGATGTCGGCCTTGACGCCCTGCAGGAACTCCTCGCCCGGCGTGCCGAACAGCGTGAGCGAGCTGCTGCGAACGACGCCGCCGGCCACGATCACCTTGATCTGGGGCGAGCCCGCCAGCATCTGGGCAATGGCAAGATCGTTGGTGATGGCCGTGAGCGGGATGGCGCGCGCCATGACCGCACGGGCGGCCTCGCGCACCGTCGAGCTGCTGTCGAAAATCACCGCCTGGTGAGCCGCGATGGCCCGCGCCGCCTCCACGCCAATCGCGATTTTCTCGTCGTGGCGGATATGCGCCGCGACCGCGTGGCCGGGCTCGAGGGTTGTGAGGGCGTGGGCGCGCAGGCTCGCGCCGCCGAAGGTCCGTTCGAGAAAACCCGCCGCCTCAAGCG
>JACAEG010000101.1 GCA_013388965.1 Pseudorhodoplanes sp.
CCATTGGCCCGATTGTCTATGCGTTCTTCGAGCAGCACCTGAAGGCGGAGAAGGGATTGAGCCAGGCTTCCGTCAGCAGCTATCGCGATGCGCTGCGGCTGTTCCTGTCCTTCGTCGCTTCGGAGCGCGGCCGAGCTATCACCCTGGGCGCCGACAATCAAGGTGAGAGAGCAGCGTCAATCAAGGTGAGAACGGGCCGGTGGTGACGGGACGAAGGGAGGGCGCAGCCCGACCGGAGGACCGTCACCACCGGCGGCGCATTTTCAGACCCGTCTGGCGGTCGAGCAGGACGGAGCCAAGCTTCTGATTCGTCTCAAGAATGAGGGATCAGAGCTTGCCCGGCCTCCACATCACCGACCACCAGATGAGGCTGTACATGAGTTACCGATCAACGCACGACGTCGCCGTTGCCGCCGCCAAGGCCGGCATCTCGACCGCTTCTGGCTACCGTATCGAGAGCGATCCACGCCTACCGTCGCAGAAGAAGGTGCCGCGCGGGCGCCGCCGACCCGATCCGCTGGCCGCGGTCTGGGAGAGCGAGATCGTGCCGATCCTGAAGGCGGCACCCGGCATCCGCGCCATTGCCGTGTTGGGAGAGCTGCGGCGCCGGCATCCTGATCTGAACCCCAACGTGCGGCGCACACTGGAGCGGCGCATGCGGGCATGGCGGGCGCTATCAGGGCCGGAGCAGGACGTGATCTTCCGCCAGGAGCACGAGCCCGGCCGCCTTGGGCTCTCCGACTTCACCGACATGGGCGACCTCGGCGTGAGGATCGCCGGCGCCGCGCTCGATCACCGGCTCTATCACTTCCGGCTCGCGTTCTCGGGCTTCGAGCATGCCGAGGTGGTGCTCGGCGGCGAGAGCTTCGTGGCGCTGGCCGAGGGCCTGCAGAACGCGTTGTGGGCGCTCGGCGGGGTGCCGAAGGAGCATCGCAGCGACAGCCTGTCGGCGGCATTCCGCAATCTCGCGGCGCCAGCCCAGGAGGACCTGACGCAGCGCTACGCCGCCCTGATGCGCCACTACGAGATGGAGCCGTCGCGCAACAACGCCGGCCTCGCGCACGAGAACGGGTCAATCGAGAGCGCGCATGGGCATCTGAAGAAAGAGATCGAGGATGCTCTGCTGCTCAGAGCGTCCCGCGACTTCGACGATCTCGATAGCTACCGCCGCTTCGTCGACGAGGTCGTGGGTCAGCGCAATGCCCGCAACCGCAAGCGCATCGAGCTGGAGCGCCCCACTCTGGCCAGGCTCCCCAAACGTCGTACCGCCGACTTCGAGGAGAAGATCGTCACCGTTACCTCGAGCGGCGGCTTCACGTTGCGCCGCGTGTTCTACACGCTGCCTTCGCGGCTGATCGGCCACCGCCTGCGGGCGCGCATCTACGACGACCGCCTCGAGTGCTTCCTCGGCTCGACGCACGTCGCCTCGCTCAGGCGCGGGCAGCCGGTCTCGGACAGCAAGGGTGGCCATGTCGTCGACTACCGGCATGTGATCCACGCCCTGCGCCGCAAACCGATGGCGCTCTGCAATCTCGTCTATCGCGACCAGCTGTTCCCACGCCCGGCCTATCGACGAGCCTTCGAGGCGCTGCGCGAACGGGAGGGTGACAAACGGGCCTGCAAGGTCACGGTCGAGTTGCTCGCGCTCGCCCACGAACGCGCCTGCGAGGCCGAGCTCGCTGCCGCAATCGAAGCCGATCTCGACGCCGGCCGATTGCCGGACATCCAAGCCTTGCGCACACGCTTCACACCGGACGGCACGGCGGTGCCCGATGTCGTCGTCGAACTCACTCCGCTCGGCGTCTATGACGAGCTGGCGACCATGAGCACGATCGCTGCCAGCGGCGAAATGGCGGTGTCGAGCGACATGGAGGTCGCGGCATGACCACCTCCACGACCATCGACGCCGCGCGCGTCGAGCTGATGCTCACCGAGCTCAGGCTCCCCGGCATCAAGGCGGTCTGGGCCAGGATCGCCGAACAGTCCGACAAAGAGGGCTGGCCGGCGGCCCGCTTCCTGGCGGCGCTTGCCGAGCACGAAATGGTCGACCGCGGCCGTCGCCGCATCGAGCGGCATCTGGCCGAGGCCCGCCTGCCGGCCGGCAAGACACTCGCCACGTTCGACTTCCAGAGCGTGCCAATGGTCTCCAAGGCCCAGGTGATGGCGCTCGCCTCCGGCGACGTCTGGCTCAAGAAGGGCGCCAACGTTCTTCTGTTCGGACCGCCCGGCGGGGGCAAGAGCCATCTCTCGGCGGCGCTCGGCCTCGCCCTCGTCGAGAACGGCTGGCGCGTGATGTTCGCGCGCACGAGCGATCTCGTACAGCGGCTGCAAATCGCCAGGCGCGAGTTGGCTCTTGAAAGTACCATCCGAAAGCTCGACCGCTACGATCTCCTGATCCTCGATGACATCGCCTACGTCACCAAGGACCAGGCCGAGACCAGCGTGCTGTTCGAGCTGATCGCCGCCCGCTACGAGCGGCGCTCCCTGCTGATCACGGCCAACCAGCCGTTCGGCGAGTGGGGCAAGATCTTCGCCGATCAGGCCATGACGCTGGCGGCGATCGATCGTCTCGTCCACCACGCCACGATCCTGGAGATGAACGTCGAGAGCTATCGCCGCCGCGAAGCCCTCGAGACAAAACGCGGACGCGGCCGGCCGGCAACCCACGCGACAATCAAGAAGACTGAGAAGCCCGACGCTGATTGACGCGCGCCGTCAATCAAAACGCTTGCCAAGAGGAAGGCCAGCGACAATCATGATCACGCTCGGCCGCCTCGTCTCATCCAGATTGACGCGCCGTTCTCACCCAGATTGTCGCGCCATACTTTCCGTCGCCGCGCCGGTCGCACCTCCTCTCCGAACTCCGCCGCTGCCGGTTCTTCTGTCACGTTGACGGCGGCGAATGTCAGCGCGGGC
>JACAEG010000179.1 GCA_013388965.1 Pseudorhodoplanes sp.
GCCCTGCTCCAGCATGCGGCCGAGGCGCAGCGCGCCTTGCAGACCGAGCGCGATTTCGGTCTGCATGTCGGCGAGCTTTTTCTGCACAAGCTGATTGGCCGCGAGCGGACGGTTGAACTGCTTGCGGTCGAGCGTGTATTGCCGCGCCGCGTGCCAGCAGGCTTCGGCGGCGCCCATCGCGCCCCAGGCAATGCCGTAGCGCGCGTTGTTGAGGCAGCCGAACGGGCCGGCAAGGCCTTTCACATTCGGCAGCAGGTTGTCTTCCGGGATCACCGCGCCGTCGAGCACGATCTCGCCGGTGACGGAGGCGCGCAAGGAGAGCTTGCCCTCGATTTTCGGCGTCTCGAATCCCTTGGTGCCGCGCTCCACGATGAAGCCGCGGATCACGCCGTCGAGCTTCGCCCACACCACCGCGATATCGGCGATCGGCGAGTTCGAGATCCACATCTTGGTTCCGGTCAGCCTGTAGCCGCCGGCGACCTTCTCCGCGCGAGTTGCCATCGAGCCGGGATCGGAGCCGTGGTCCGGCTCGGTCAGGCCGAAACATCCGACCATGTCGCCGCTGGCAAGCCTGGGCAGATATTTCTTGCGCTGCGCCTCGGTTCCATAGGCGTAGATCGGATACATCACGAGCGAGGACTGCACCGACAATGTCGAGCGGTAGCCGGAATCGACCCGCTCGATCTCGCGCGTGATCAAACCATAGGCAACATAGCCGAGCCCGGCGCCGCCATATTCCTCGGGAATCGTCGGGCCGAGCAGGCCGAGCTTGCCCATTTCGGGCAAAATCTCCCGGTCGATCTTCTCCTCGCGATAGGCCGCGATCACTTTCGGTTGAAGCTTGTCCTGCGCGTAGCCGCGTGCGGTATCACGGACCATGCGCTCTTCTTCCGTGAGTTCCCCTTCCAGGTCGAGCGGATCTTCCCAGTTGAAGGTATTGTCCTTCAACGCGACCGGCGACTTTACCGCTTGCTTCTCGGCGGCCTGTGTCATGGTAGACTCCCTGCAGGCGCCCGCGGCGCCGGATATCGATTTGTCGGTTCCGGGCATGTCTTTGAGTGAAACACTAGCGGAGCGTCAAGCGGCTTCCAAGCGCGGGTCCGGCCGGGCGGAGCGGGGCAATAACATTCCGTCAGGAAAGACGGGTTATGGTGCGCGGGCATTGCGAGGGGGCTGGCGTGGGCAGGCGTGTTAGGCGTTCGTTAAGGGGCGGGTGGCGGTCGATCGCGGCCGGCGCCGCAATCGGGGTTTTTCTGGCCGCAGGCATCGGCCAGGCCGACGCCAATTTCACCAAGCGCCAGCGGGACGCGGCGCGCAAGGACGCGCAGCCGGCGCCGCCTCAGGGACAGCTCCACATTGTCATCAATATCGGCAAGCAGCAGCTTTCGCTCTACAGCGACGGCGCGCTGATCGCGCGCTCGCCGGTGTCGACCGGTACGCAATCGCATCCGACCCCAACCGGCGTGTTCAGCATCATCCAGAAGCGGCGGCATCACGTCTCCAATCTCTATTTCGCCTCGATGCCGTTCATGCAGCGGCTGACCTGGTCGGGCGTCGCTTTGCATCAAGGCCCGCTGCCAGGCTATGCCGCCTCGCATGGCTGCGTGCGGCTTCCGTCCGCCTTCGCCCAGACGCTGTGGAAGACAACCAAGATCGGCGCGCGCGTCGTGATCACGCGGCACGAAGCCGAACCCTACGGATTTTCCCACGACACCCTGCCGATGCCGGCAGGCGCGACGTCCGCGCAGGACGGCACGATGCGGCCTGCCGTCATCAAGACGGCGCAGGCCGACACGCGGGCGACGGACGCATCGGGGCCGGAGAGAAATGCTGGCAATTTCGACATCGATCTGCCGCCCTATCCGCCTGCGTCCGATGTGACGCTTGAGATCCGCAAGAGCATCGAGCCCAACGACATTGTCGAAAAGCCGCTGCCGGCCGGTCCGGTGTCGGTCTTCGTCAGCCGCAAGACCAAGCGCATGTATGTGCGCAAGGGCTTCACGCCGCTGTTCGACGTGCCAGTGGAAATCAAGGACGAGACCAGGCCGTTCGGCACGCATGTGTTCACGGCAACGAGGGACGACGGCGGCCTGCGCTGGATTGCCTTGTCGTTGCCGGCCGATCCGCCGAAGGCCGAGCGCCGCAAGAGGACCATCATGCAAGAGGAGCGGACGGCGCGGACGCGCAAGAATGCGCCGGTCCAGGGCGCGGAGCCTGCGCCCGCCGCGCCGGGCGCCGCCGAAGTCCTCGACCGCCTCGTGCTGCCGCAGTACGAGATGCAGCGCGTGCGCGAGATGCTGACTCCGGGCGCCTCGTTCATGGTGTCGGACAACGGAATCAGCGACGAGACCGGCGAAGGCACGGATTTCGTGGTGCTGACGCGCTAGGCAGACTGCTTGCCGTATCGGCAGCCAGCGAGGCGATGCCTGGTTTTCTTCCGGCATTCGCGCTAGAATTGGCTATCATGACCGGAGCGGAGCGGCGCTGCCCGGCAATCTGTTGCGCGAGTTGCATCGCATGCCGCTGACCGCCGACGATCATCGCAAGCTCGCCGCCGAATACCAGAAGCTTGCGGCCTTCGCTCCCACTTTCGAGGATCGCGAACGCTTGCAGGCCCTGCGCCGCGATCATCTCGCGCGCGCCAGGAGACTCGACTGGGACAGCGGCTCGCGCGTTACCGACACGCTTGCGCAATTGGAAGCAGGCGAGCGAGAGCGCTAAGCGCGCGCTAACCCTTCGGGCGCTTCACGACTGCTCCGACGTCACGGCATTGATCTGGATCAAATTCGCCGGATTCCCCCCAAGTCATGGTTTTTACAGGAGAGATTCGCTCTCCGGGCCGCGGCCGGCGTCGCGGCCCTTTTGTATCCGGACAGCGTTCCGAAGGATATGACATGACCGAAACTGAAAGCCGTATGCGTCGTCTTGCGTTCGTCGGGATTGACGAGAACGCGCGCGCCACACTGCGCGAGATCAAGCCGCTCATTCTCGATGCGCTCCCTGACATACTGGATCGCTTCTATCTGCACGTCGCCGAATTCGAAGAAACAAAGCGGCTGTTCTCGAGCGAATTGCATATGCGTCACGCCAAGGCGATGCAGATCGCACACTGGGACACGATCCTGTCCGCCGCTTTCGACGAGACCTATTTCGAATCCAGCGCGCGTATCGGCCGCGCGCATCACCGGCTCGGTCTCGAGCCGAGATGGTATATCGGAGCATACCGGTTTCTTCTGTCGGACCTCCTGCAGGCGCTGGAGAAGGCGGTGCCGGGCGGATGGTTTGCCAGGAACGCTGAAGCGAGCCGGGCGAGGCTGCAATCCGCGCTGACGGCAGCGGCCTTCCTCGATATGGACATGGCGATTTCCGTCTATCTCGAATCCGGAATTCGGACGAAGCAGGAGACGCTGGACCGGCTGGGCGCGTCGTTCCGGAGCATCGTCGATGCCGTTTCCGCCTCGGCAACGGAACTCGAAGCGACGGCCGGGTCGTTGCTGCAGACCGCCGACATGACGCAGCAGCTGTCTTCGGAGGTCGCGGTTTCATCGGACCGGATGAGGGCGAGCGTCGATTCCGCTGCCGCGGCGACGGGGGAGCTGCGCGACGCGGTGAACGAAATCGCCCTGCAAGTGCAGGAGGCACGGCTGATCGCGCAGCAGGCCGTCTCCCAGGCCGAGGCCACCGATCGGCGCGTCGCGCAACTGGCACAGGCGGCAGGCCATATCGGCGCCATCGTGAAGCTGATTTCCGATATCGCCGAGCAGACGAACCTCCTGGCGCTCAACGCGACGATCGAAGCCGCGCGCGCAGGCGATTACGGCAAGGGTTTTGCCGTCGTCGCGCAAGAGGTCAAGGCGCTGGCCGCGCAGACGGCAAGAGCGACCGAGGAGATCGGCTCGCAGATCGGAGGCATGCAGAGCGCGACTCAGGAGGCGGTTGGCGCCATCAAGGATGTGGGTGCGACCATTGCAAAAATCGCGGAAATTTCATCGCTGATCGTTGCGGCCGTCGAGAAGCAGGAAAGCTCCGCCGGGACCATCAGCGCCAATGTGCAGCAGGCGGCCTGTGGAACGTCGGGGGTGGCTGGCGCCATCCACCAGGTCAGGGATGCGTCGCGGGCGACCGGCACAGCTTCCGAGGAAGTGCTCGCCGCGGCAAAGGGACTCTCGCGCGAAAGCAGCCGGCTGAAGGACGAGATCGAGCACTTCCTCATCACGGTCCGGGCCGCGTAAGAGCCGCCTGCCTATCGGGGGCGGCCGCGGATACGCGCGCGGCCGCCTCTCGCCTTCGGGCGGCCGGCGTGGTCATATCCGGGTTCAGTCGCCGGCTTACCGACGCCCTGCGCGGCCGACTTTCGCGGCTCGGCTTTCCTGCCCTCGTTGTCGGCGGGGCCTCGCCATCGGTGCGCTCACGGTGCCGGGCGCGCCTATGAGATTGATCGGGTCGATGCGCAAGATATGCAGGCTGCAGACCGCGATGCAGCCGGACTATGCGCAGGACGACGAGTGCGACGGCACGCTGCTGCCGAACTTGGTCAGCACTCATGATTGCCGGGCCTGCAGTCTCAAAGGCGTTACGGGCTGCGAGCACCATATGAGAACTCGCTAAAAATCCTCAACGGAAACAAGACCGTTGCCCGGCCGCTCGGGCATCGGCTATACCCTGCCCCCGAAGCACCCGTAGCTCAGCTGGATAGAGCGTTGCCCTCCGAAGGCAGGTGTCAAGCCGGATCGCACAGGAAAGGAGATCGAAAGGAGCTTGTAAAATAAGGACTTGCGAGATCGGTGCTTAGAGACCTCTTACTCGTAAGAAGCCCGCGTAAGCACCACGTAAGCAACACGGCATGCACCCATAGCTCAGCTGGATAGAGCGCCACCCTCCGAAGGTGGAGGTCACAGGTTCGAATCCTGTTGGGTGCGCCATCCCCCGGGGGTCCCACATTCAGACCCAATCTGGTGTCTATCACGACGCTTACTCTCGCCGCGACAGCGCACGGCGATCCGCAAGGCGGTCAACCAGCTCGAAGAGCTGTGACGATGTATTTCCGGGAGGCCAATCCAGCCAAAGCGCGGACAGCTGAGG
Organism: Pseudorhodoplanes sp.; assembly: GCA_013388965.1. Taxonomy (GTDB): domain Bacteria; phylum Pseudomonadota; class Alphaproteobacteria; order Rhizobiales; family Xanthobacteraceae; genus Pseudorhodoplanes. The sequence goes on from JACAEG010000179.1 coordinate 5,083, forward strand.
ACATCAAAATTGATTTGCGATGTGGTGGTGCGCGCCACCCATGCAATCTCCGTAGCTACCGGATCCAGCTGGTTTGATGCGGGGGCTGCCGCGCGCTGAAAGTTTGAATGTTGCATGAAGTGCACGACGATCTCGCGCCCAGTCGTCTCAGCAATTGCCGCGAACGCTGGAACCGCGGCCCGGCACGTTCGAACCTAACGCCAAACTCCAGACGACAGACGATCGCTCGTCGACATCGTGATGCGCATTGCGCGCGAATCCACAACCAACGACTTTCAGGCTCGCGGAAAGCGAGATTCCACGATTGGCGGCGCGCGCGTGAGGGAGTGCCGAGGTGTCTTCTTCTCTTTTGAAGAGCCTACCGAAGCCCTGCGGGTAACGCCATCGCGAAGATCGTTCGATCTTGCATCAAGGCGCGGCGCTTCGCACGGCTGCCGGTGATTGAAAATATCTATCAATGCGCGCGGCGTCGCCCTGACCCTTGATGGCCGTACAGTAGTAGCAATCAGGAGCACGGTCATCGGTCCTTGTGCCAACCGTGCCACGATCGCCACGATAGTCGAGATGTAGCTGTGGCGGACGGATACCCGTGACAATAGCCATGAATTCCGTCACGGCGAGCGACGCGACCACGCCATTGACTGACACGACCGACGGGCCGGCCTCACCCAATGCCGCGCGGTCGACACCATAGACCGACGCCTCGTTCTTGAGGATCTCTGCAGTCGAGAGGAACCGCCGCACTTCCTCCTCGTCGAGTAGTCCGCGGCAGTGGAGGCAGCCGCTGTCGCCCCACACAACGGCGACGCGACCGCCATAGTAACCCGGCTCCGGCGCGTCCGAGGCCAAGTCGAAGAGCGGCTTGCCATAGGCGAGGGAAAACTCATTCAGGACGAAGCGCGCGCCATCGGAATCGACACAGCCGAAAACGTAATCGCAGCCGCGGAGTGCGCTGATGGCCGCGGATGACAGCAAGCTATCCCGGACGGTCACGACAATAATCGCGGGATCGATCAGTCCGGCGAGCCGCCGACCAAGGTCGACTTTGGGTGAGCCGGGTACCGGATCATCATGCCACGCACCGACATAGCGGTTGCGGTTGGAACGCGACAGATCCTCATGATCGACCAGCGTGAGGGCACCAACGCCGAGGAGCGCCAGTTGCTGGACGACATGCGTGCCGAGGCCGCCGACACCGACGATCCCGACATGGGCACGGCGTACTGCCTGTTGGCCCTCCTTTCCGAATAGGCGCTCATTTCGATCAAAGCGGTCGGGCGTCGGCATTGGTCCAACCTTCCAGCGAGGCGTTAGTCGGTGTATGGACCCGGCCGGCCACCCGGATGCCAGCAAGCGGCCAGGGCACTTTCTCTCCGTCCGACCAAAGAAGGGCGTCAAATCCGGACGGGGCGACCACGACCGCAAGGTAAGGGCGACCGGGGAGGCGCCAGCGCATGTGCGGCACTGTCTCCCTCAGTCCACGGCGATCGGAGGGCGAGAACGCGGCCGGCCACGGACCGGGATGCGAGTGAAACTCGGCAAGAGCGGCGCCAAGGCCGTGAGCGCGTTTGATCAGACCGATCCGGCATTCATCGGTCAACTCGATATAGTCGCTGTATTGGGCGGCGAAATACGCCGCCTTAAGAAACGCGGCCTCGATCGCCTCAAGCGCCACGCAGCCGCCCTCGGCCTTTGAGCGGCAGAAGAGAAACGCCGCCTGTTCGCGGTGATTATCCTCTGGAAGCAGACGCGCCCACAGAGCAGCGTGCAGGTCCGGTGTGAGGAGCAACAGCGTGTCGGTCATTGGCCCTCTCGCAATCGCTGGACGAAGCTCCTCACCCATCCCCATAGATTCGAGCCGGTCGAGATGTCGGCGGTCGGTCGCCATCCGACCGCCTGCCACGAGAGGAAGCGCCATTTGCCGGCAAACGGCGGCTGATGCGGTGCCGGGTGTTCGGACGGTGGCTTGCCGTTGAAGGTCAGATCAGCCGGCACATAGAACCCGTAGGGCACGGCTCCCGGGTGCCCCTCCGTCACCGAGAACACGGCCGGGGTCGCGTCCGGCGACCAGTTTTCCGGGGTGCAGAGGGGGCCGACCCTGAACCAGTGGAGCCCGCCCGTGTGGACATACTCGGCCTCATCATAGTGGAGGCGGAGCAAGCCGAGCTCCGCCTCGATGCGCGCGTTCATGGTCAGCCCCGCTTCCAGCAGAGCTTCTTGCCGTAGCTGAAGCCGGGTTTGAGCGTGATGACCTCGCCCGGCTTGAGCTGGCGCTCGTTCTGGTCCTTATCGACCTCGATGACGCCCTGCGAAGGGTCCCATCCGCCGAGCGCGGCGATTTCCTCCATCGTGATGGTGCTTTTCAGCCAGCGACGTGAGTCGCCTTCGATGCAGAGGATGAAGACGGGCGCCGCGCGGAACCGCTCGACCTCCTTCCCGGCGAGCGAGACGACCTGATCGTCCTCGACGAGCATATCGGGCTCGTCGCGGCGCTCCAGCCACACGCCGCTCTTGGCCGGGTCGAGACCCGCCAGGAGCTTGAGCACTCGCCCGAGGATGCTGTCGGCACCCCATTCGAGGCGCCGGTCGTTGAGGATGAACCGGAAGGAACGGTCGGAGCGGAAAGCGATGAAACGCTCGACGCCCCGGCGGAAAATCTCGACGGTTTCATCCGGTCGGATTTCTTCCAGGCTGCCGTCCCGGAGCACGGCGATCAAGATATGGCCGACGACGTGCGTGTGCCCGGCCGCCGTGAGTACCTGCGCGCCAGTGGGCACAGGATCGGCGACGACATAGGTCTCATACTCGAGCCGGTCGTTGCCGACCTTGATACGGTACTGCGCGCCCGTGCGCGGCTCCTCGCCGCGCCGGACGCAATCTTCGACATCGATGATGTCTTCCTCGACAGCGATCTGGGACATGGGATCCTTCTCCTCTGCCCGATGGTTGCGCTGGCACGCCAGCATTGCGAGGGACTATGAAGTCGATTTCCGATTTTGTCAATTACAGGCACCCCGCTAGTGTGTGTTATACACACATTGTGCTTGAGATTGACATGAGTGGCGTACACTCTTAGAAACGTCGCATGGACTCGGAATTGCTGCGCCGGCATGTCGGCGCGCTGATCAAGGCGCGGCGCAAGCGGCTCAAGATCACGCAGGAAGACCTCGCCGCCCGGATGGGCATGTCGAGAGCCGCGCTCGCAAACATCGAGACCGGCCGGCAGAATATGCTTCTGCACCACCTCTATCGGTTTGCCGAGATGTTGGGGCTGAAGGTGACCGATCTTCTGCCCGACCCCGCCTTGCTCGAAAGCACGGTGGAGACGGACGAGCTGCCGCTACCCGAGAATCTGAGTCGCACCCAGCGGGCACAGGTAGCGCGGCTGATCCGCGATGACACTGCCGCCAACGTCAACGAGGAGGATGAAGACCATGGCCCCCGCAAGAAGACCCAATCCCGAAAAGACAGCCCGCGCAGTGCTTGAGCGCATGGCTATCCACGGCGTGCCGGTTCACGTGGACAGGATCGCTAAGGACATGGGCGCCACGCTCCGTTACTCGCCGCTCGACGATGAGCTTTCCGGTATGATCTTCGTGAAGGACGGGCGGCCGATCATCGGCATTAACGCCCTACATCATCCGAACCGGCAACGCTTTAGCATCGCGCACGAGATCGGCCATCTCGAGATGCACCGTGACCTCATTACCGAGAAGGTCCATGTCGATAAGGAGTTCCGCATCGAGCTACGCGCCCTGAGGCGCGACGCGGCCTCAGCCCTGGGTACGGACATCATCGAGATCGAGGCCAACCGCTTCGCGGCGGCATTGCTCGTACCGGACTTCTTCATCGAGAAGGCGCTCGCTTCGCGCAGGTTCGACATAGATGATGATGCGCCGATCGATGACCTCGCCCGGCAGCTCCGGGTCAGCAAGCAGATGCTCGAATACAGAATTAGGAACCTGCCGAAGCGCTGACTGGACGCGTGAGGGCCGGCGATGGCCATTGTCTTCTACGATGTGGAGACGACCGGGACGAGCACGTCGTTCGACCAGATATTTCAGTTTGCCGCCATCAGGACGGACAGCGAGCTGAACGAACTGGAGCGATTTGAAACGCGCTGCCGTCTTCAGCCGCACATCGTTCCGGCGCCGCAGGCGATGCGACTGACGGGAAAGACGATCAGCCACCTGACCGATCCGGCGTTGCCGTCGCATTACGAGATGGTGCGAGCGATCCGCGAGAAGCTGCTCGCATGGTCGCCCGCGCTGTTCGTGGCCTACAACTCATACCGCTTCGACGAGCACCTACTGCGCCAGGCCCTCTACCAGACCCTGCACCCCTGCTTCCTGACGAACACCGGCGGCAACGTTCGGACCGACGTAATGCGCATGGTTCAAGCGTCGGCGATCTACGTACCCGATGCGCTCGCGATCCCTGCCGATCAGCTGGGCGTGCCAAGTTTCGCCCTGGCACGGGTCGCGCGCGCAAATGGCTGGCTCCATATCAACGCCCATCACGCGATGGCTGACGCCGAAGCCACTGTACATCTTTGCCGGCTGATCCAGCAGCGGGCACCGGACGTCTGGTCGGCCTTCATGCGTCTCAGCCAGAAGGCGGCGGTACTTGAATGCCTTGGCGACCAGCGGGTGCTCTCGCTCAGCGCCATCTACGGGAGCCGCACATACTCATGGCTGGTTACAGCCCTTGGGCCGAGTACGGCAAACGGTTCGGAATTCTACGTCTTCGAACTCGGCCATGATCCCGACGAGCTGCGCAGTTTGAATGACGAAGAACTGGTGGCGCGGATCTGCGGCCTGCCGAGGCCGATTCACGTGGTTAAGTGCAACAGCTCGCCGATCCTCATGCCGGCCCATGACGCCCCCGACATCGCGCCGTCGAAGATGCTAGGCATGGGAGAGCTAGAACGCCGCGCTGAGGTGCTGCGGTCGGACGATGCGCTCCGTGCCCGTCTGATAACTGTATTCGAGTCAACGCGGGAGCCGCGTCAGCCCTCAGTCCACGTCGAAGAGCGTATCTACGACGGGTTCGTTCAAGCAGCCGACGAAGCCCGTATGGAGAGGTTCCACAAGGTCCCGTGGGAAGCGCGGGTTGCGATCGTCGAGCAATTCGAGGACGGTAGGCTAGTCGAGCTCGGTCGCAGGCTGATTTATATCGAACGCCCGGACGTGCTGAGCGAGGCGCAGCGCCGCTCTGGGAGACGGGCGATCGCCCGGCGCCTTGCGGGTCAGGTTGAGGCTGCGCCGTGGCTCACGTTCGAGGCAGCAATTCAGGAGATCGAGGGGTTGCTTGCCACCCCAATGGACGACGCCGGAAGAGAACTGGTCGAAGCCTGGCGCGGTTACCTTGTCCGCCGTCATCAGGAATCTCTGGAGCTTCTCGCTTGACTTCAGTTCATCGGTAACCCGCGCATCGGCCATGTCGAGTCAAGCGAACGTCGATCGCAGACGAATACGGGACTGGCGAGGATTGTCCCACCCGAGGGGCGACGGCAGTCTAACCTGTATAGTATATGGAACCACGATTGTCGAACGCTGGGCGCGTCCCTTTCAGCGCACCACCAGTCCGTCCGGAGTTTCGACGGTCCTCGATATACTTGACACGCGATCTTGCGCGAGGGACGGCGGCTCCAGGAGCAAAGCGAGTAGCACCCGGTTCAGCGCAAGCCGCACGCGCCAAGCAGCAACGCCATCATAGCTTGCCGTACTGATAGTTCGGCTTAATTCGTGTATTGAGATAGGTGCCCTTGGAATCTGCTTGCAGAAACTCCTGGAAGACCCATTCCTCCACCCCGTAGTAGACGTAGGTCTCGCCAGACTTCAGGAACCGGACATGAAGTTCCTGCGTTGTCGCATCGTAGCCGATCGCTTCCACATTCGATGAATCGACAAATATCATTTCAGGCATTGGCAGGTTCCTCCCCCCCCCCTCGTCATCATTCTCATCAAATCTCGGCAGAGGTAGACTGAGCACGCCAGTTCGCGAGAGCGCGAGAATACAGAGCGCCGTCAGGCCGTTCGGCCACCTGCCACACTTCCGGCAGTTTCGGATCATCGCCGACCGGTTTTTGCTTTGCCTTGCGCACGCGAACGCGCGACGGAATCGGCATGACTTCGCCGAGAAATATGCCCTCGCCCGTCCGCAGCGATGGCAACTGTTCAACCAGCCCGCCAAGGTCATCCGGGACGGCGGCAGCAACCTTGGCGCGGTCCGCTGAGTTGGTGATCCGCAACGCAATCAGGGAACCGCATTGGCTCAGCACGGCGCTGTCAATTTCCGATGGGCGCTGGGTAACCAGCATGAGACCGGTCCCGTACTTCCGTCCCTCCTTTGCAATCATCGACAGCGTGCGGTGGGCGGAGGTCTCGTCACCCTCGGGAACAAACCGATGGGCCTCGTCTAGGACAACGAGGAGCGGCTGCTCGCGCCCCCCGACCGAGAGGTCCTGCGCCCAGAACAGCATGTCGTAGACCACCCGGAGCATCGTGCCGACGATTGTCGGGAGCACTTCGGACGGCAACCCGGAAACATCGAAGATTGTGATGGGCTTGTCGTGCCCAACCCAATCCCGAACCAATGAGTCCAGATCGGTCGCGACCTCGCCGTCAAGGTTAGGTTCATATCCTCCGCCGGGCGAGAACAAGAACGAGAAGCGGCTGTCTTTCAGGCGGCTGCGCATAAGGTCGAGGTGGCGTTCGATGTTTCGCTTGCGCTGGTTTTTGTATGGGGCCTGGTTATACGGACTCGCTGCCGGGTAGCGATCGGATCTCAGGGCTGCGGCATCGCCCGCCTCTTCCGGAGCATTGGCATTGTCGTCTGTCTGCGGATTGGCGACCGGAAAGGTTACCCTCTCGAACTTATCCAGCTCATACCAAAGGCGCTTGATGCTAAAAGGTACAGGCGAGTCCGCAGTGAGCGTCTCGGGCGGCGGTTGTATCGCAAGACGCTGCGCCGCAGCGACTTTCATGTCGAGCACTTGATCGCGGATAGCGGCTTCGTGGTTCGGCTGGAGACCGCCCAGCGTGAGCTGCTGAAGCTCGGAAAACGGAAGCGCCCAGAACGGTACCCAGAGCGGCCTTTCTCCTGCTGCTTCATCGGGCCGGATGCGGAATACCCGCGCCTTGTCGCCAAGCGCTGTCGCATACTCGCCGTGTGGATCGATGACGATCGCGCGGGCATTCGGCAGGCTGCCGTCAGCGACTGTTTCAAGAAGGACGGTGACAAGATTCGATTTGCCTGCGCCGGTAGATCCGACAATGGCGCTGTGCCGGCTGACCAGACCGGCGACGCTGATGTCGGCGGAGATTCCCGAAGTGGCCGCTATCTGGCCAACGGAGATCGTGCCCTTCTTGCCCTTCGACCAGCCGTAGATCACCTTGAGATCGTCATTGGTGACCAGGTGAACCTCATCGCCAACCGTAGGATATTGGCCGACGCCGCGTTCAAATTCACCACCAAGACCTTCGCCGAACAGCACGATAGTCATCCAGCGAAAACCCGAAAGGCGAAGCTGGGAATCGGTTTCAAGAGCTGCGCCGAAAGCGCCTTCAGCGCTGCCCGGAGGGGCCGCGTCGGCGCCGATCTGGGTGCAGACGGCGTAAAGGTTTGTGTAGCCCAAAGGGACACGAAAGAACCCGCCGATCTGGCCTACGCGGTAAGACTCGCCGCCGATCATTACGAGCGTTGAGGGCATGTCTTCGCGAAGCCGGACGCGCACGATGGCTCCGGTAACGGAAGCGACCTGGCCGATATATGTGGGGTCAGCGAGAGGCACGGCGAACTAGCCCACCGTCATGGACTGAAGAAAATCGCAGAAGCAGGCAAAGTCTCCGATCTTCATGCGCCCGGTTTTCGTTGGCTCGCCCCCGGCGGGTGTTGCCTCCTTCAGCTCGAACACGTCAGCCATGAATGAAGGGCTTTCCACCGGAGCCCATGCTGCCTGCCGGCCGCCAATGATTCCGGTCTGCGGTCCCACCACGATCATGTTGGGTCTCTGGCCTGCACGCTTCGCGAGATCGCCCTCGCCGGGCAACTCGTCAAACTGAAGGGCATATACGTGCGTGCGGGGCCTGTTCTCTAAGGCGCCGAAAATCAGATTATTGATGTGCTCGTCACCGAAGCTGAATCCAGCAACGATCAGCAGGGCGTCGTCCTGCTCAAGGAATCGGCTGAGCCGGTCGGTAAAGGCGGCATACGGTTGCTGCCGTGACTCATCGTATTTCTGGAATGACGGGTAGATCATCTCGCCGGCAAGATCGGGCTCACCACGGACGACCCGTACCCGCCCGTCCTGATCGATCCGCCGCCACGTCACCGATCCGTGCATCTTCCAAAGGCGCGTCCAGTTGGCTCCAGGGGCGGATTCCGAACGGCGCAGGCTGTCGGGATGGAAGAAGGGGCGATAACTTCCGACGAAACCGTCGAACATAGGGATGCGCTCAGCCTCAAGGCCGTGCTCGACGAGAACGTCGTAGTTGACGGTGAATATCTCGATGGGCTTTTGCCGCGATGTCTTGACGAGCCAGCGGGCGAACTTGCGGTGCGGAAAATCGCTCGGGATGCCGGTCAGGTCGGGCGTGACGACCCTCGCGATGGTCTTGCGCACGCTTTCTTCGAGCTTCTCAATCTCGTCTTTCTTGAGGCCCAGAAGCGTATCGTCATTGCCGACGGCGCTTATCATCATGCGCAAGCGCGAGAGGATGTTTTCAGCATTTGGGTCGTGTCCGTTTTCCTTGCATTGCCCCTCGATCGAATCCCACGCCTTCGCATACTTCTCGCCCAGCTTCGCTGCATCATCCTTGGCGATTGCCGTGAGCCCGGCGACAGCCGGTATGAGCGGGCGTGTCTTGCCGCCCTCGGCAGGAACGCGGACAGCGCATGACGTGCCGGCGCCAAAGAAGAAGGCGATGGGTTTATCGTGACGCGCAAGATGGTCCCTGAGATCGGATAGGGTCTTCTGGGCGTCATGTGCCGGCGACGTGGCGTTCATGCTGCACCTCGCGGGATCACAGTCAGGTCATCAAGGGCATCCCGAAGAACGCGGGTCGCGCGGCAATCGTCTTCGTTGTAGTCGAGTACGCGCTGGCGGATCGCCGGATCGCCGGTCGCTACCCATCTGTGGAACCATTCAATCGATGCTGCGCCTGACGGATGCGTATCGCGCCAAGAAAAGCCGAGATACTTGGCCAGGGTCTTGATCGAGAAATCCCATGTCGGCCATTCGGTCGCCTTTTTCACCACGTCGTTGTAGAGGTCGATCGCGTGCGCCGGGTCGAATAGGTCCTCGATGTCCTGCGCGCTGCAAACATCGGGATACTTCTGCTGGAGTTTGCGGTAGATCGTGCGTTCGTATTTTGAATAGTAGTAAATGGCACAGGGCTGACGTTCTCTAATCAGGTCCAACGCGCGCGCAAACGCCTGCCGCTCCGATTCCGGCGCTATGTCATCGACAAAGGCAAAAACGAACTGCTCGCTGCCATTAACGCGGCCGCGGCGATCAACAAACCCGTGCAGATAGCAAACATCCCGCATGGGATCGACCTCGATATCAAAGAACAACTCCCGTTCAAAATCCGGCAAGTGAATGGGCGAGCGAAGAAATGGCCTGGCGTCATCGGCGGTCAGCAACTTCGCGCGGTCATGAAATTTCTGGAGCGTGTCCGGCCCGATACCGGGGAACACGGTCTTCTTGCCAGCAAGGAACGTTGCGGGGTCTGCGGCGGCGAACTGAGCCACGGAGCGCACTGCGCCGTACATCGTGTCGCGCCTGGACCTGCCTAGCTCCGGGATCATGGTAAGATCGCCGGCTTCCTTCAGGCTCTTCACGCAGGCGGAATACCAGTGGCAGAGCTTGCAAACGGCTCCATAAGCCGGGAGCGTCTGCTGCCGGCCCGCGACGATCGCCTCTGCTTCGGCAAGCGCCTCCTGATAGTCGTCCCACAGCGTTCGCTGATCGCGCTTTCCGTAGGGCTCCTGAAAATCGTAAGAAACCTCGTCGCCGTGAATATCCCAAACGAATGCCCGCCGGGCACCGGACAAACCCTTCCTTTCCAGGATGTCCGTATAGAGACCAAGCTGTACGGCGTAGCGGATTTTGGGCTTTGAGTCGTCCTCCGGACCTTCCTCGCCGGCTCCCGATTTTATGTCGCCTGCGATGTAGCCGGCACCCTCCTTGCGCAGCAGGTCAGGATCGCCAAGCAACCCGTCCGCTTGAATTCGCCCGCCGTAGATGAGGGCGTCGCCCCGCCCCATCGCTTCAAGCGTAAGGCGTTCCTTCTCTTCAGCCGCAAAAGGAGAAAGGTCGGTAAAAGGCGTCTTAAGACCGGCAATGACCTCGCGCTCGTAGAGGGAGCCACGTTCCCAGAGAAGTTCGACGAAGGCATTGGGCTCGTCTCGCTGAGCCGGTTCCGCAAAGAGGTCCATCGTCACGCGATGCGGACACCCGACCAGATCGTAGAGCATCGCAGCAGTGATAGGGGCCGTCATGTCACATTGCCTCTCGAATCGCGTTCATGGCGCGCCCCCCGCAGCGTTTTGCGCCGAGGGCATGCCGCTTGCCTCATGACCGGCAGCAGGCTCCGCAGTACTGACGGTCAGGTCGGCAAGAAACTCCGATGCCGGGGCGACGCCGGTGATCAGCAGGCAGTCGCGGGCGCGGGTGCAGGCGACATAAAGCAGATGGCGCTCCGTGTTGTAGACCTCTTCGAGATCGGATTCGTCGGAGACGGCCTCGATCCGCTCTTCAAGTGGCAGCACGCCGTCATCGCACGCCATGACGGCGACGCCGCGGAACTCAAGGCCTTTGGCCTGGTGCATCGTGCTGATGGCAACCTTGCCCGCAGCCGAGGCAGCGTCTTCGCCCAACTCAATGTAATCGGCCTTGGCAATCTGCACGGCCTTCCGGGCGCGCTCCATTTGCGCGTCGGCCCTGACGAACACGCCGATTTCGTGCGGCTGATAGCCTTCACGCAGGCGCTCCCCAATCCAAGCAGCGACCGCTTCCATCTCCAATTCCGCGTTCGGCACGACCTTGATCACGGGCGGCGGGCCGTTGAAGACGGAGACCGTGCCTCTGCGGCTTTCGACAAGCCCGTCAACGTCGGCGAGCGCCAGCGGCAGCAGGCGGTCGGCCTGCGCCCTGATCTGGTGCGAGGTGCGGTAGTTGATGCGCAGCGTGTGCGAGCGCCCACGGACATCAACCCCCAGCGCCTTCCAGGAAAAGGGCGTCTGGAAAATGCGCTGGCCCAGATCACCGGCCAGGAAGAGGCCATCCGGCCGCCCTCCCGCAAGTGCCGCAAGAAAGCGCAGCGGCGCGACGCCAAGGTCCTGCGCCTCGTCGGCAACGACGAAGTCAAACGGCCGTTTGCCGCGATCGGACAGGTCCGCGGTCAAGCGCGCAAACACGCCGGGCCAGGTCGTCAGCCCACGCGCTTCGAGTGCCGTCCGCAGTCCGGTGAAAATGTCCCAAAGCTGCTCGCGCTGCCTGCCGCCGATCCTGGTCTTGCGTCCAAGACGCGCGACATCGCGGTATTCTTCCCAGCTTTGCAGGTTCCAGGCGTCAACGACATCGGTCCATTCATTAAGCAGAAAGTTCGTATCGAACCGCGCCGGCTGCTCCTTCTGCGCCGCGTCAGCCAGCATCGCCCGGATCGTGTCATCTGCCGCAATCGACGGCGCGCCGAAGCGCTCGGTGTAAAGACGGCGCGCCAGGTCGAAGATTCCTTCGACGACGATGCGCCCGGCGACGGATGGCTCGTTGCCGGCAAGGTGGCTGAGCCTGACCCGCAGGGCATTGGCAAGCGCGGTCGAGAACGTCGTCAGCAGCACCCGTGAGTCCGGCGATTGTCGCGCAAGGTGCACCGCGCGGTGCAGCGCGACGATGGTCTTGCCGGTACCCGCCGACCCTGAAATCCGGGCCGGCCCGCCGAACGCGCGCTCGACCAAAGCGCGCTGGTCCGGATGCAGAAAGACGGCCCATTTTTCCCAAGGGTAGTCGAGCGCGCGCTCCAGTTCCTCGACATTGGTGAGCACGCGGAAGCGCCGCTGCGCATCGGGGTGCGTGAACGGATCGGCCTCGACCGGCAGCACCTTCGGTGGTTCGGGCCTTTCGCCAACCGCAAGCCTCAGGATCGCTTCCTGGGCCTCCCGCGGCAGGTGCGTGATGACATCGAAAAGCGTGTCCTCATCGGCTCCCCGCACATCATCGACCCATTCCTCCGGCACACCGAAGGCCATCAGCTCGAATTTGCGCAGATTCTCAAACAGCTTCGGTTTGACGAGCGCGGGAGCGGGCACAGCCACAGGCTCTTCCGCCTGCGGGCGCGGCGTTACAATCTCTTCGACCCGCTCGCGAATCTCAACGAGCTGCATCGCCCCCGTTGTTGGGTGGCGCTCGATCTTGCGCCGCTCGGCCCATTTGTAGGCATCATCGTGATGATCGACGTAGACAAGCAGCAGGCTGGCTGCCGACTTGTGCACGACCAGGCGGATGTCGGCATTGACGCGCACCGACCAGAAATTCGGGTCCCTGGCACGGTCGATCTTGTGGAACTTCATGCCCGGCCCTGCCGGATTGAGCTGAAGGTCGAACGCCGTCGTCTTCACGGCCTTCTGCTCCTGCGCCGTCAGACGCAGCAGAGAATCCGTGAAGGTGTCGGCGATCCTGAATTCCATCACGCCGCCTCATCATCTGGAGGCGGCTCGGCATCCATTGTTCTGACCGCCACCAGTTTCCGCTCAGCTATCCTGGGAATCAGTTTGTCCTGATCGTGCGTGATTAGCGCCGTGAGAATCTCGTCAGGCATATCCGGGTAGTCGCGGCGCAATTCCAGAATGGCGCGGGCATTTTCGATCTTGAGACTGCGCAGCGACTCTTCCTTCATGGCCGTTTCTATCTGCGCTTGCTTGGCCCCCTGCTTCCTGATTTCCCGATCGTCCTTATCAAAGAACTTTATGAGCCGACCGATGATACGCTCGACGGCCTTGCAGGCTTCGCCTAGACCAACAAAGTCTATGCCGCCCGGAGAGGCATACTCTATGCGAGCGACGCGAAGCCGCGAATGTGACCTTGCAATGGTTCGTGCCCGGGTCAGCAACCAGTCATTCGAAAAATCGACATTCTCGCCGAACGACATGGCGACGGTCGGTCGCTCGAACCAGAAATGCTCCATCCAGAAATAGGGCGGATCGCGCAGCAAACGGCGGCTCAATGCGGCTTTGTAGTAGAGCGACTCAACGCCCTTGAGGACTTCAATAAAGTCCTCTGGCTCCCAGCTTCCTTCTATTTCAAGCCGCAGCACGATGCCCCCTCAACAACAACTAGACCGAAAAAACTTTCATCACCTCATCGCCAAGGTGATTGATGACCTTCACCGCGATACGACCGGAGATCGGCTTGGGGAACGGGCGCGATGTGTCGCTGTTCAGGCTCGCCCACGCCTCCTCGTCGATCTCGGCCTTGAGCGTCGTCTTGAGCGCCTTGTAGGGATCGTTCGCCCCGAGGAAATAGGCGTGGCGGACGAAGAAGCTTTCTTCGTTGTAGTCCGTATCGATCATCCAGAGCGCGATCGATTCCGGCCCGCCGCTCTCGATCTCCCCGGTCTGCGGCTTGAACACGTCGATGCCCTTGATCCTGACGCGGATCATCCCGTCCTTGAGCGTCTCGATGTCGATGTCAGGCTCGCCGAAGACGACGAACAGATTGCCCGAGGCCGTCGCCTTCAGATCGTCGCCCATGTGCAGATCGGGATTCATGCGCGCCTTGAGCACGGGCACGCGGCCGAGCTTGTCGAACTCCGCCGAGTGGGCGTCGTAGTTGAAGGCGCAGGCGATCAGCACGTCGAACCCGGCGTCGCCCGCCTCGCGCGCGGCGGCGACAAGATCCGGGCGCGAGACAGTGCCGAACTCGGGGCCGATGAGAATGCCGGCCCGCCTCTCCCTGTCGCCCTCCATGAATTTGCCTTCGGCGCAGATATATCTGCCAGGCCAGCCGGCGAGCGACGTGAACGTGATCCGGTCTTCCTTTTGCGCCTGCTGCACGCCGGCGGCCTTGAGGTTCTCGAGGATCATGTCCGCAAAGTCCTCCGGCGTGGCGGAGCCGTTGTGGCGATACCGGCGTCCGGGCTCGGCCACGCCTTCCAGCAGCCGATCGTCGGCATCGACCGCGATGACACGATGCGGCGAGAGGCTCTCGACCGTGAACGGTCCGGCCACGCGCACGCGCGAACTGTCAGTGTAAGGCTTGTCGTAGAGATACTCGAACTCCGCCTTGGCGGCGATCGAGGCGTCGATTTCCTTCTGCCGGGCGATCCGCGCCTGCCACCATGTGCCGTGCGCGTCCTTCGCAGCCGCGGGCCACTTGTCCTCCGCCTCGCGGGGAATTTCCCATTCCTCCCAGGATTTCGAGAGCGCCGTGTTGAGTGCGGCGCGCAGCGGCTCCAGCGTCGCCTGCCACTTCTCCCAGATCACGTCGATCTCGGCATTGTTGGCAATCGCGCCGGAAGTGCCGGACCGCGCCCGTTCATAGACGAACCCCTGGCGAATATTTCCGTACGTCGGTGTTGACCGCGGCGCCGACTGCGTAACTTCAGCTTCTTTCAGCTGCCCTTCAGGCGAATCAGCGAGCAAGTAGTAGGGATAGCGCGCCCCCATGAGACGGGAGCGGGCGAGCGCCAGTGCTACGCGGCTTGTATCGATGGTGATCCAGCGACGACCCCACTGTTCGGCCACGTACGCAGTCGTCCCAGACCCGCACGTAGGATCAAGCACGAGATCTCCAGGATCTGTACTCATGAGCAAGCAGCGTTTCACCAGCTCCGCATTTGTCTGAACCACATAGACCTGATTAGGAGCTCCACCCAAACCATCCCACCAGTTGGACATCTGCTTGATAGATGGTTCCGGCGAATAGCGAATAAATCGCACATCCGTTCTGAGAGGAAACAGGCGATCAGCAAATCCAAGTCGTGTCATTCCCGGCGTCATTCCATCGTCGGCAATAACAGTATGCTTCCAACACTGCCCCTCAGCGATTGGGAACACCCTTCCATGAAAACGGAAATCGTGCGACTGATTGCGCCGAAAGCCCCCACTCTTTAGCGGATTCAACGCGAAGAGCTTTGCTTCAGGGTAGGCAGACCTAAAGGCGGCATAGTTATCGAGGTATGATTTGCCATCCCGCTCGGCTAGCTCGGACACTCGAACGCGTTCACCAGTGTCCAGCTCAGCAAACGGGAAGTCATTGAATATCTCCTCGTCTTCCCGAACTAGCCAAAGCTTCCTGAATTTTAACTTTTCCTGATTCTTCGCATAGAAAAGGATGAAGTCGTTTACTGGCTCAAGAGCACCACTGATTTGACTTCCCTTTTTCTTTACCAAAATTTCCGAAACATAGTTTTCTTGTCCGAATACTTCATCCATCAGCGCCCGCACGCGATGCACGTTCTCGTCGCCGATCTGCAAGAAAATCGACCCGCCTTCGTGCAAGAGATCACGCGCAACGGTCAGCCTGTCGCGCAAATACGTCAGGTACGAATGTATGCCGTCGCGCCAGGTATCGCGAAACGCACGCACCTGTTCCGGCTCGCGGGTGATGTGATCCTTGGCGCCGTCCTTCACGTCGCGTGACGTTGTCGACCACTGGAAGTTCGAGTTGAATTTGATGCCGTAGGGCGGGTCGATGTAGATGCACTGCACCTGCCCGCGCAGTCCTTCGCGCTCGGCGAGGCTCGCCATGACGCTCAAGGAATCGCCCAGGATCATCCGGTTCGACCAGTTCTGATCGTGCTGATAGAATTCGGTCTTTGCCTCCAGATCGTGCAAGCCGTTGAAGTCGCCGAAGAGGTCCGGCGCCGGCGGCGCCTTCTCCTTCGCGCGCTCCTTCGACTCGCGCTTGAGATCGTCGATCAGGACCTTCGGGTGCACCTTTTCCTGGATGTAAAGCGGCGGGGCCTGGACGATCAGATCGGACCAGTCCTGCTCATCCTTACCGCGCCAGACGAGCTGCGGATCGAGGTCACGGTTGCGGCGCTGGTACGCGAGCTGGACGGGAGACTTGTCCTCCTCCCGCATCAGGCTCTCGAACTCAGCGGTCGGGATGTTGCGGCGCTTTGCGTCCTTGTGCGTGAGGGCTTCAACCTCGATCGTTTTGTTTCTGCTCCTGCTCATTCAGGCCCCCTCACGCCGCCTTCTTCTTCACGAATTGATCGACCAATGCCTTGAAACCCGCGTCCATCTCATAGACGGCCGTGAACTCCGCGAACGCCCACCGGCCGAACTTCCCGAGATTGTTCACGCCCGGCACCCAATAGGCGCGCATGGTGTTCGCCTTCTCCTTCGCGTTCTCGCCGCGATAGCCCTTCACCTCGACAATCAGATTGAGCGGCTCTTCCTCGCCGTCATCGATCTGCACGATAAAATCGGGGATATAGCGGCGCGGCGTCGCGCCCATCAGATACGGCACTTCGAGGCCGAGGTTCTGGTTTTTCACATAGGCGCGCACGCGCGGATGCGATTCCACGACGCGGCAGAATTCCGCTTCCCAGTCGCTGTCGCAGATGACCCAGTTGATGTGGCATTTGCGCGGATCGGTCTGCCAGCGCGTCTCCTTCGATGTCGTGAAGTTGACGTAGCGCGTCGAGCCGGTCGGGTTGTACGGATCGAGGATCGCCTTGACGGGATTGTCGCCGGCGAGCGTCATGGTGATCGCGGCCTTGATGCGCTCGCAGGCCATATCGGCGATCTCCTGATAAAGGAGCTGCGCCGGATAGGTGCCGCCGGTGCACTTGAGATAGCCGCCCTCCAGCCACTGGCGGGCGATCGCCTTGAGCTGACCGAAGAGATGCAGCTTCGGCGCTTCGCCGGGATCGCGGTACTTCTGATAGAGAAGGTGCTTGGCCAGGTGGAACAGGATGGTCGAGCGGCGCATGTCGTTGAGGTGCTCGACCGTCAGGTCCACGCCCTCGCCGATGATGCCCTGGTTCTTGGTGATGGACGGCCCGACAAGGGCGGGTGTCAACTCAAGCACCGAGTCCTTGTCGAAGCGGGCGGTGAGCTGCTCGTTCGGCAGTTCGACGCGATAACCCTCGACACGCGGGAAACGGATTTCCAGCGCATCCCTGTCCGGGCTGACGGCGTGGACGCGGATCGTTTCGCGCGGCTTTACCGGCGGGGCGACGACGGGTTTCGCGGCGAAGTCGAACGGGATGCCGAGAATGTCGGCATACTCGACGTTGAAGAGACCTTCTTCATTCAGGTCGTATGACTGGCGGCGCAGGCCGCGGCCGACGACCTGCTCGCAGAGAAGCTGTGTGCCGAAGGCTCGGACGCCGAGAATGTGCGTGACGGTGTTGGTATCCCAGCCCTCGGTGAGCATCGACACCGAGACCACGCAACGCACCTGTTCGCCGAGGCGGTCCTTCTTGCCGACGGTGTTCATCACCTCCCGCAGCAGATCCTGGTCGGTGATGTTGTCGGCGGCGCGGAGGTCGCCGGTGCGCTCGACGATCTCCCGCCGGAAGCGGTCGATTTCGTCGGCGGCCATGTCCCGGAAGTCCTTGTCGAGCGCCTCGCCGGATTCGAGCTGCTCGCTGTCGATCAGCAGCGTCCGTGGCCGGGGCAGCCTGTTGCCGTGCTCATCGAAGTTCCGGAACAGCGGAAGCCGGCCATTCTCCAGCGTGCTGGTGCCGTCGTCATTCTCGCGCTGGAAGCCGGAGATGTAGTCATAGACGAGTTTCGAGGTCGCGGTGTTGTTGCAGACCACGATGAAGACCGGGGGCACGGCAATGCCGGCCTGCTCCCAAAGGTCGAAGGTCTTCCGATAATGGCCGTATAGGGCGTCGAGCGCGGTTTGCAGTTCGACGGGAAGGCTCAGCGGATCGAGCTTGCCCCCAGCGCCACGCCCCTTCTTCGGCAGCTTCTTGCCGATGTGCTCCCACAGGTTTCTGAATTTCGGCGTATCACCGCCCGGTACGTTGTCCGCCACGGGAACGCGCGGCAGCTTCACGATCCCGCACTCGATCGCGTCCATCAGCGAGAAGTCGCTGACCGTCCACGGGAAGAGCGTGCCTTCGGCATAACCGGAGCCGCGCAGGAAGAAGGGCGTCGCGGACAGGTCATAGACCGCACGCACACCGAGCTTGCGCTTGACCGCCTCGATCCCGGAAATCCACAGCCGCGCCGCCTCGTTGTTCTTCTTCGCTTCGTCCTTCTCTTCGCCCTTCAAGTCCTCGACATCATCGTTCTGCGCCCGCTCGCGATAGCAGTGATGCGCCTCATCATTAAGGACGACGACGTTCTTTAGTCCCATCAGCTCGGGCATGACCCGCTGGATCATCTGCCCTTCGGTCTCCAGCGTCTGGAGCGTTTCGCCACGCCAGCCTTCGATGGCGGCGCGCGTTCCTTTCGACACTTCCATGCGCTCACGCAGCTTGAAGGCGTGATAGTTGGTGATCACGATCTTGGCACGATCGATGTCAGCGAGCATGTCGCTCGGCACCAGCTCGCGGCTTTTGTAGTAGCTGTCGGGATCGTTGGGCATCAGCACCCGCAGGCGGTCGCGGATCGTGATGCCTGGTGCAATGATGAGAAAGCCGCGCGAGAAGCGTTTGCTGTTGGGATGGCGAGCGGCATTGACCGTCTGCCAGGCAATCAGCATCGCCATGACGGTCGTCTTGCCGGCGCCGGTCGCGAGCTTCAGGGCAAGGCGAAGCAGTTCGGGGTTCGCCTGGGCATTCGCTCCTTCGATATGCGCCCAGAACTTCTCGGCACGCTTGCCGAGCTTCGGCGCGACCTCCGTCAGCCAAATCGCCGTTTCGATGGCCTCAACCTGACAGAAGAAGGGGCGCTGGCTCTGGAAGGGATGATGGCGCCAGTGCTGAAGCAGCCGCGCCGTCTCGGGTGTCACCTGCCAATCGTTCGGATTGGGCAGGTTGCGCCAGCTATCCACATAGGAGCGGATTTCATTGATAATCGGTGTCGGGTTGTACTCCTGCTCCTCGCTCGAGAGGCCCTTGCCTTCGTCGAAGACCATTTCCTTCTGGCCGCGCTTCTGCCGCCGCTTCTTGGGCTGCGGCACCGGCGTGATGAGCTCCGAGCGCCGTCTTGTCTCAAGGATCGTGTTCGTGGGCTGCCCGTCGGCCAGTTCCCAATGGCGGGCGGGATAGCCGTATGGCGAATTCAGAATCGGATGTTCAAAGAAGTGCTGCGTCACCGCTGATCTCCCCGATCGGCAGGCAGCTTTCGGCCCGCCTCGCGCACCGCCTCGTTCTCGGAGACGTATCGCCGCATGAACTCCCGTATCACCTGAGCCGCCGGCCTATCCTGGGCA
This sequence comes from Pseudorhodoplanes sp., assembly GCA_013388965.1. Taxonomy (GTDB): domain Bacteria; phylum Pseudomonadota; class Alphaproteobacteria; order Rhizobiales; family Xanthobacteraceae; genus Pseudorhodoplanes. The sequence continues at coordinate 24,428 of JACAEG010000179.1, forward strand.
CGACAGATCTCAAGGAAATCGTCACGCAGCTCGCGCTCAACCCTTATGCGAAGTCCGGCGTCTTTGCCTGCCATTGTGGTAGTGTAGCCAATGGATACACATTTGCATAGCGGCGACTACGGGATGCCGAGCTGGGCCAAGTGCCGTCGCGGGTTGCGCGCCGGTTTCGGGAATCCGCCCTGTCACGATGCGTCCGCCGACGGAAGGATCGACGCCAGCTCTGGCTCGATATCAAGACCGTACTGATATGCGAGAGCCGCGATGTGTGTGCCGAACGTTGCTCGCAGCTCGCCCAATGCGACGAAAAATGACGGGTCCCCTTCCTCATCACCCCTGTGCCTCCATCGCATGATGTTGCGAAAGTCAGGCATCGGCTCCTCGAGGAAACGACGACACGCTGCGCGCATCGCGCGGATCGATCCCGCCGCGCGCGATGTCTCGGGCAAAGCCTGCAAGGTCTTCGTCAATATCTCCCGCATTTGCAGCACGGAGGACGTGACCTGGGACACGACTTCCAAGTGATACGGAACGAACAGGACGCGGCGATCTTCCAGAGCGGTCAGGAGTCCTCTGACTATTTCGCGCTCATCGGCAGGAGGCGTCCATTGGACGCCGAAAAATGGCAGCGAAAATCCAGTTAGCCGATGCGCCAGAGACTTCGCCGCAATTCGCCCCTTCTGAGTGATATCTCGCGATTTGCGCATGTTCGCCCTTCCCTAACGATCTCCGTCGCTGTGCCCGACAAGAGTTGTTCTCCAGCCCAGACTCATTCCAGCACTCTCCTGAGCGCGTCGGACTGCTCGGCGAATTTGCGCGCATTGGCCTTTCGCAGCTTCTCCAGGTTCTGCAGTTTCCATCGGAGGCCGGGGAGCTGCTCCAGATGCGGCACTTCGAGCAGCGTCCATTCGGGTTCTGCGGCGACCAATGACAGCAGGAATCTGCGCTCGTCGGCCGTTAGACCTTGCTGAAGCTCCCGCACCATCCGCTCACGTGCAGCCAAGAGCGCATCGAGCTCGACGGGCTCAGCGGTCATGCCTGCGAAGTTGTGCTCGAACTCCTGGCGGATGTCGCGAAGCGACGGAAACAGGACCTCGTGCACCGGCCGGTTATGGCTCGCGAGATAGACGACGAAAGCGCGCCGGATGCCTGCCGTGATCCCCTCGTGCGCGAAGAGCTGCATGATGTCGAACAGATCGCGGGGATGCTGGCGATCCATCGCAGCGACCAGCTTGCCGCCGTACACGTCTTCAAGTGACACCACTGGGATATCGAGATCCGCTTGTAGTGTGTCGCGCGCATTCTGTGTCAGCGACGCCTTGCTCACCGGATAAACGGTGCCGCGCATGACGAAATTGACCTCGATCTTGACCTCGATCGTGCCCTGCCGCACCAGCAGCTTGGTTTCGCCGGTATCCGCCGAAGCCGGCGCATGAGTCTGGAAGCCCCGCTTCCTCAGGCGTGCAACGGACTGGCGGATGGCGTCGTTGATGCGCTTAAGCGCCTCCTCGCGCGGCAGCGTGTAATCGGGAAACACCAGGTCGAGGTCGACCGAGAGCCGCGGCATGTCGCGCACGAACAGGTTGATCGCCGTGCCGCCCTTGAGCGCGAACGTGTCGTCGACGAGCACCAGCGGCGCGACGCGCGTCAGCAATCGGGCGCTGTCCAGATAGACCTGGTTCACGGCTTCAGCACCAGAAGGCCGTCAGCCGAACGCGACACCCACGGCCGGTCGCTGCCCTTGGGCAACTGCGACGGGTCGAGCTTGCTGGCCCAGGGCTGAGAGAGCTCGCGGCCGAGCTGCAGGCAGAGGCGCACGGTCTTGACGCTCGTGCAGTGCTTGAGCAGGTCCCTCAGCACGTCAGCGCGGAAGCTGTAGCTGCTCTCCACCAGTTCGCGCGCTTCCTGCAGCGGCTGGCGAACGCCGACCTCGCTCAGAACCTCCAGCAGTGCGCGCTCCGGCGCCGAGACGAGTGGAGCACCTTTGCGGTTCTCGAAGGGCCGGACATGCAGCAGTGTGTCGGGGCGCTCCTCGAACAGCCGCTTGCGGTGATACTCGGCCGGAAAGCGCTGGGTGAACCACTCAGGGAGGCGCCCTGCCTTCCAGCCGTAGAGATGATGAAGGACAGGCCGCTGCGGCACGTAGTGGCGGATGCCATGCCAGTCGAGCGCGGACTTGCCTCCGACATGCAGGCCTTCAAAGCTTCGCTGCAGCAGCGCGATACTGGGGTGCAAGGCGGGCGGATCGTTGGGGCGGC
>JACAEG010000054.1 GCA_013388965.1 Pseudorhodoplanes sp.
CTACCGCGACCGGACCGACCGGGTCTGACCCGTTATTCCCGACGAACGCTTCGGGGCGAAACGTCCTCCGAAGCCGAGCGAAGCGAGGCGAAGGAGGATGCGCGTCGTCGACACCTCGGCCTGGATCGAATGGCTGATCGCCTCTCCCGCGGGCGGCGCGGTCGCCGCCCTGCTGCCCGGGCGCGGGCAGTGGCTGGTGCCGACCCTCGTGCAGCTCGAGCTGGCGAAGTGGCTGACCCAGGAAGCGGGCGAGGACAAGGCCGACCAGGTGATCGCCTTCACCGAAACTTGCGTCGTCGCTCCCCTCGACACCCCGATCGCGCTCGCGGCGGCGGATTTATGCGCCCGGCGCAAGCTGGCGACGGCGGATGCCGTCGTCTACGCCACCGCGCGCGCCTTTGGCGCCGACTTGCTCACCTGCGACCGGCATTTCAAGGGGCTGCCCGGCGTCCGGCTCGTGCCCAAGGCGAAGAATTGAAGGGGCGGCGGCGACGCCGGTCAACCGAGCAACTGCGCCGCCGATGGCGAGAGCGTCGAGATCGCGACGACGGGCGTCCACGAGCTATATTTTCAAGTGGATAAAAGAAGGGGCTCGGATCACATTCACGGCTGCAAACGTATTTCTTCTCTAATCGGATTAAAATTTACATTTGGCGACTGTTGAGATGATGAATGGGCAAAATTCAGAAAATACTTGAAGAAGAAGTGCGGAGGATTCCTCAGCGCCTTCTAACGCAACTTATTTCAAACAAACTCAAAGAAGTGGGTTTGGCGGATACGCCCGGCCTAGCGGAAGCAATGATCGAACATGTTTTGGGAGGCCGTGGCGAACCGTTCATATGGGACGATGGAAAGCCTTCCAACGCACTCCAGCGAAACGTGAAATTATCATTCTCGAACAAAGACGTTGATCAGCTGCATGAATCTATATCGCGCCTGAAAGATAACCCTAAGCGGAAGAAGATACCCTTCGAGGTAGTGTGCACATTATAGCTGGCCATCTTGTAGTAAGGACGCATGGCTGAGCGCTCCGCCGCAACTTCGATATCTCTGAAAGTCGGCTTCTTCTTTTTCAGATAGTCTGCGGCCCAGCCATAGGGCGAATTAAACTCTTTGCCATACTTTCGGATTACTGACCTTTCCCCTGGATTAGGTCCACTCAGGGGGTGAGCGTTTCGGTTTGTAGCACGGCTTCGGTGCCAGCGGCGAGCGGGCGGGGCGCGAAGCCTTTCGGCGAGCGCAGCGCCCCGCCGCGAGCCGCATACTGGGCCGGCGTCAGGTAGCCCAGCGAACCGTGCGGCCGGCGGGTATTGTAGTGGATGCGCCAGGCTTCGATGATCCGCTTGGCCTCGGGCAGGCCGCCAAACCAGTTGTCGTTGAGGCACTCGTCGCGAAACTTTCCGATCAGGCTTTCGGCGAAGGCGTTCTGGACCGGCTTGCCCGGATCGATAAATCGAAGCCGCACCCCGGTTCGCCGCGACCACAGGAACATGGCTTTGCTGGTAAACTCAGGCCCATTGTCCGAGACGATCTCCTCGGGCAGGCCGTGGCGGATTGCGAGTTCGTCCAGCAGTCGGGCGATCCGTTCGCCCGAGATCGAGAACTCCGGCAGGATCGCCGGGCTCTCCTTGGTGAAGTTGTCTACGATGACCAGGGACCGGAACCGGCGGCCGGTCCACAGGGCATCCGAAACGAAGTCCATCGCCCAGACCTGGTTGCGCCGGGTGGCAATCAAGATCGGCTTGCGCTCCCGGCGGGGAAGCCGCCTTCGGCCGCGCCGCCGCACGCTCAGGTTCTCCTCCCGGTAAAGCCGGTAAGTTCTCTTGCGATTCATGACCAGCCCCTCGTTGCGAAGCAGGATATGCAGGCGCAGATAGCCGTACCGGCGGTACTCCCCGGCCAGTTCCCGCAGTCGTTGGCGGGCGGGCCCGTCGTCCCCCGGCCGGTGGCGGTAGCGCGCCACCGACCGATGCAGTCGGACCAGCCCGCAGGCCCGGCGCTGGCTCATGCCCCTGGTCTCCACCAGATGGACACAGGCCTTGCGCCGCGCCGCGGGCTTCAGAAGTTTTTTTCCAGGAGTTCCTTGAGCGCTTCTTTGTCCAGCGTCAGATCGGCCACCAGCTTCTTCAGCTTGGCGTTCTCCGTCTCCAGCTGCTTCAGGCGCCGGGCGTCGCTCACGCCCATGCCGCCGAACTTCGCCTTCCAGCGGTAAAAGGTCTGTTCCGAAATGCCGTGCCGGCGGCAGATGTCCTTGCCCGCCGCCCCAGCCTCGGCCTCCTTAAGGATGCCGATAATCTGTTCTTCGCTGAACCTGCTCCGCTTCATGGTGGGTCCTCCCTCGATAAAGATTAACGGGAAAACTCACCCTCCGGATGGACCGTTTTATGGGGAGAAGGTCATTACCGCGTCATTTACCCGCTCAACATGCTGTCGCTCACGCTTAGAAATTGGCTTATGACCAAGTAGTGCATAGCAACGCTCATATGGTCAGTGAATCAAAGGATTCGAATTGTGGGAATCCATTTCGCAGTCTCACTCGTCACTCTTTTGTGAATCTCTGTCGCAAATTTCGAAAAAATCATTTTTCCCACGCGCGTGTCGCAATAGCGGCTGTTAGCGAAAAGATCAGCTTTGCTTCGGACCGCGTGTAGTGCGATTCGCCACCCTCGCTTGCGGGATGATGAGCTTGATGCGCGTAGTGGCGGATACCCGCCAAGTATCATAGATTCGATGCCGATATTTCTCTTCCTTGCATTCACCTGAAATTACCAGCTCAAACGTAAGATCACCAGCAGCGCGAATATCTTCGATGACGTTGACCTGATTCGGTAGCAACATCAATGAAAGCGTGGAACTTTCAGTGATCTCGTCGTTCTTCGGTTGAAGCCGCAGCGGAACCTCAAAGCGCGCAAATCCGAGTTTATGTTCGCCCCCGGTTGAGGGGCAAATCTTAACCTGTGCGCCATAAATTGTGGCTTCGTACTGCTCGGTTTCACTTCGGGGAACCCGAACGCGGAGCGGAAACATAATCTCACACGCACCGACCGCTGGTACGAGCACAACAGGCTGCATCATAACTTCCGCGATGATCCTGCTATTAACAGTAATGCGCATGCAAACGGCTCTTTCGCAATCTCATCTATCGCCTGCTTGTGATCATCTTATCTGAATAGGTCCCCATTCTAACCTGTCTTCTTTCCCCAGCCATGGACGTATTCGCGGAGCGCGCGGTTGATGTCGGCCTGATAGTCCCGGCCGCCCCGGGCGCGGCGCTTGAACCAGGCCAACACATCGGCGTCCAGGCGAAGGGTGATCCGCCGCTTCGCCGGCCGGTAGAACTTGCCCCGCTCCGCGGTCTTCCAAAATTCCTCGCTCGTCGGCGGAATGTCGGAGAAGTCGATCGCCTCGTCGGGCATGGCCGCGAGGGCCTTGAGCCTTTCCTTCTGCTTTCGGGTCAACGGCCCTGGCCGCGTCGGATCGAATCGAGAAGTGATGATCCTTTTTCTTCTCATGGCATCTCTTTTCCCACGCCTCACCGCACCATCCGCGCCACCGTCCGGTGGCGGAAGCAATCGACTAGGTGATCATTGACCATGCCGCACGCCTGCATATAGGCGTAGCAGATGGTGGAGCCGACGAACTTGAACCCGCGCTTTTTCATGTCCTTGCTCATGGCGTCCGATTCCCGCGTGCGCGCGGGGATATGCCGCAAGGTCCGCCGGCGGTTCTGGATCGGCGTGCCGCCGACGAAGTTCCACAGGTAACGGCCGAACCCGTCGAATTCGTCTTGCACCTTCAAAAACGCGCGGGCGTTGGCGACCGCGCCCTCGATCTTGAGGCGGTTGCGTACGATGCCGGGATCGCGCATCAGGCGCGCGATCTTCTTGGGCGTGTAGCGGGCGATCTTTTCCGGATCGAACCCGTCGAACGCGCGGCGGTAGTTCTCGCGTTTCCGCAAGATCGTGATCCAGCTCAGGCCCGCTTGCGCGCCCTCCAGGATCAGGAACTCGAACAGGCGCCGGTCGTCGCGCGCGGGCACGCCCCATTCGGCGTCGTGGTAGGCGACGTAAAGGGGGTCGTCCCCGGCCCAGGCGCAGCGTTTCATGGCCCATGTTCCCTCACGGCCCGGGTTTTCGCAATTCGGTCCCGGGGCGCGAACGCCGCCGGGCGCGGTCGTGGGCGCAGACCGGGATGACACCGACGCGGGTGTGGGCGCGCACCGGAATCCGGCCGACGATCTGGTGCGCGTGGGCGCACGGGACCGGATCGGCCTTTCCCCCCGCGCGCCGGGGCCGCCCGTCGATGTCGAAAAGCTCGTGCCAGCGGTCGACGAGGCGGTGCCCCTCTTCGTACTCGGGGTCCCAGGCGTTCCGATAGGTTTCCGAGCGCATGGCGGCCCTGAGGTCGTCCACGCTCCAGATTTCCACCGGCCGCGCCACGGGCGCGCGCGGGATCTCGTAATCGCCGATGGACTTGCGGCGCCGGCCGAAGCGGTAGACGTGTTTCTCGTCGCCGAAGGCGTAGTCCCCCGTGCGCGGGGCCTGCCATGCCGGCGGCCAGTTGGTTCCTCCCCCGCGCCATTCGCGGGCCGGAAACCACGCGGGAACGGTCTCGCCCCGGCCGCCCCGGGCGGCGAGGCCGATCAATTTGCGCGTCCGCTCGATGATCTCGCCGAGGGTCGGCGAGCGGCGGCCGATCAGGACGCCGATCTCGTGGTTGTGGCGGTTGAGGGCGGCCTCGCCCGGAGGCCGCCGGTTCGGATCGAAGTCCGCCGGCCCGCCGCCGTTCGCGATGACGCGCGCGATCCTCTTGCCGAAGCGCCGCTCGATCTCGGCCAGCGCGACGA
>JACAEG010000123.1 GCA_013388965.1 Pseudorhodoplanes sp.
ATCGCGGGCGCCGCCGGCGCCTATGGGCCCTATGGCTATTACGGCTATTACGGCTATCCGGCCTATTATCCCGCCTATGCCTACGGGCCCTATTATGCCGCCCCCGTCGTCGCCCCGGCCTGCGTCAAGCGCTGGCAGCCGGTGTGGAACGGCTATCGCTGGGTGAACCGGCGGGTCCGCGTCTGCTACTGAGGCATTTCATCGCATGCCGGACGGGTTGGAGGCCGGGGAAATCCCGGCCTCCCGCCGTTTTTTCGCTCCGGGCAGTTTTCTCATCAAATTTCGGTCAAAGTGGAAAGTATTAAGTTCCTTAACGCCTTGTTCGAAGTTAGACTTCAATTCTATTCGCGATCGGCTGGGAATCGGCCGCACCCCTCGAGGAGATCCGAAATGAAGAAAGCCCTGATTGCGGTGACGACTGCCGCAGCGATTGCCGGCAGTTCGATCGCGGTCCCGATGCCGGCTTACGCCGGCAGCAAGAGCGGCGCCGTGGCCGCCGGCGTGATCGGCGGACTGGCCGCCGGCGCCATCATCGGCGGCGCCATTGCCAGCCAGCCGCGCTATGTCGCCCCCGCCTATGGCGGCCCGGTCTATGTCGCGCCTCCGCCGCGCATGTGCATCCAGCAGGAGCGTTACTGGTCCAACCGCCGCCAGGCCTGGATCATCCGCGACGTGCAGGTTCCCTGCTGATACCTGAGCGCCTGTTCTGAATTCGAAGCCCGGCAGGCGCGCCTGCCGGGCTTTTCGTTTGCGGCGACGATCAGCGTCGCGCGGCGCGCATGTGGTCGAGCACCGCCGGCGTCGGCCAGCAATCGACCTTCAGGCCGTTCGCCTTCTGATAGGCACCGAGCGCTGCGCGCGTCTTCATGCCTGCCTTGCCGTCGATCTTCTCGGCATAGTCGCCGCGCTGCGCCAGAACGCGCTGCATCGCCTCGACATCGCGGGTCTTGAGCTGGCTGTCCTTCGACCAGGGCGTGACGAAAGGCCCGCCACCCGCGATCCGGTCGCTCAGGTTTCCCACAAACAGCACATAGAGATCGGAGACGTTGTATTCCTTCAGCACGAAGTAGTTTTTCGGCGTGAGGAAAGCCGGGCCGTAGATTCCCTCCGGCATCAGCAGCGAGGCGGGCTCGCGCAAGTCCTGCTGCGTGAAGTTGCGGCCGCTCACGGGGCGCACGCCCCGCGCAACCCATTCGGCGATCGTCAGGACAACGCCGGGCTCGGCCGCGGTGCAATCGATCGTGTCGGGCACGGTCACCTCATAGGCCCAGCGCCGCCCGCTCTGCCAGCCCTTGCCGACGAGTTGCGACGCCGCGGAGGCAAGCGCGTCGGGTACCGAGGTCCAGATGTCCCGACGCCCGTCGCCGTCGCCATCGGCGGCATGGCGATAGAAATCCGACGGCAGGAATTGCACGAGGCCCATCGCGCCGGCCCAGGATGAGCGCATCGCCGCGAGTGTGACATGCCCCTCCTCCAGCATCTTTAGCGCCTGCAGAAATTCCTGCCGGAACTGATCCTTGCGCCGTCCGATATAGCCCTGCGTGGCAAGCACGCGGATCGCGCTGTGCGGCAGCTTGTAGCGTCCGTAGTCGGTTTCGCGTCCAAAGATCGCAAGCACCACCGGTCCCGGCACGCCGTATTGCCGTTCGATGGCCGCCAGCGTCGCGCGATGCTCCTGCGCGAGCCTGCGGCCATGCGCGGTCAGGCGCTGCAGCGAGGATTCCTTCAGATAGTCGGCCGGCGTCTGCACGAATTCGGGCTGCGCCGGCGGAGCGCGGTCGGGCTTTTGCGGCAGGTCGAGATCGGGCAGCGACAGATCCGGTTCGAGGCCGCGCGTCGCCTCCTCGAAGGTCCTGCGCGAGACGCCGAGCTTCTGCGCCTCGGGCCATTGCGCCTGCAGCCAGCGGTCGAAAGCGGGATCGGCCCGCGCCTGCGCCAGGGCCAGAAGCACGAGCGAGCCAAGCGCGAGCGCGGCAATGCGCCCGTCCCATCGAGCGGTTTGAAGGATGCAGCGAAGGAGCGTCATGGCGGTGTCCTGCCCGCGCTTCGTGACCGGATCACGGCGCGCCGCCATATTTGGCGATCACGCGCGCGCGGGCCTCCTCCACAAGCCGCCGGTAATCGTCCGCCAGCGGCTCATCGAGCTTCTCCTCGAGCTCGGCCAGCAGCGACCAGAGCGCCGGCAGTTCGGCGCGGCTCTGCAAGGCTTCCGCGAGCGGTTCGCCCTCCTCCTCGTCGGCATTGCGCGACAGGAAATCGAACAGCACAAGCGCGACATCGCGATCCAGCGTGAGCGTGGTGTCCCTGGATTTGGCCACGCTGCGATCCGCGGGCCCTAGTGCTGATCCTTGCTGGGCACCGCATAGCCCATCCGGTCCACCGCCGCGATGCCGATCGCCGACAGAATGAAGACGCAATGAATGATGGTCTGCCACATCACGCCGGGCTCGGTGTAGCCGGTCCGGTCGCTGCCGAGGCTGCCCGCCTCGATGAAAGTACGCAGAAGGTGGATCGAGGAAATGCCGATGATCGCCATCGCGAGCTTGATCTTCAGCACGCTCGCATTGACGTGGCTCAGCCATTCCGGCTGGTCGGGATGGCCTTCGAGCTCGAGCCGCGACACGAAGGTCTCGTAGCCGCCCACAATCACCATGATCAGCAGGTTCGAGATCATGACCACGTCGATCAGCCCTAGCACCACCAGCATGATCTGCAGCTCGGAGAAATCGATGGAGTGCAGAACGAGGTGCCAGAGTTCCTTCAGGAACAGGAAGACGTAGACGCCCTGCGCCACGATCAGGCCGAGATAGAGCGGAAGCTGAAGCCAGCGGGAGGCGAAGATGATCTGGGGCAGCGGGCGCAGAGTCTTGCTCCCCGGCGGTGGTACGGGTGTTTCGGGCGTCAAGGACATGGGAAACCTGGCGGCTTGGACGATGAGCGCGCGTACTACCACGAACTTTGTGTCATTTTTATCTGATTCGCCGGCTGCGGAGCGCGGAAATGGCTTCCGGGCGCCGGCCGACGGAAAGACGGCGCTATGACGTCGCGCGCGTCAGCAGCCCCTGCTTCGGAGCAAACAGGAACGCGAGCGTGAAGAAGGCGGCCTGGACCAGCACGATGCACGCACCGGTCGCACCGTCGATATGGAAGCTTATCAGGGTTCCGAGCGCGGCCGAAGTCGTCGCCACGGCCACCGCAATGACCATCATCCGCTCGAAACTGTCGGTCAGGAGATAGGCGGTCGCGCCCGGCGCGATCAGCATGGCGATCACCAGGATGATGCCGACCGCCTTGAGCGAAGCGACGATGGTCAGCGAGAGCAGCACCAGGAGGCCATAATGCAGCACGCGCACGGGCAGGCCGATCGAGCGGGCGTGATTGGGGTCGAAGCAGTAAAGAAGAAGATCCCGGCGCTTGAGAAGCACGACAAGCAGCGTGCCGCCTGCGACAATCGCTGTCTCGACCAGGTCCCGGACCGTCACGCCCAGAACATTCCCGAACAGGATATGCATGAGGTGCTGGTCCGTCTCCACCTTGGTGAAGATGACCAGGCCCAGACCGAACATGCCGGAGAACACGATACCCATCACCGTGTCCTCCTTCACGCGGCTGTTCTCCTTCAGGTAGCCGGTGAACACGGCGCAGGACAGGCCGGCGACGAACGCGCCGGCGGCGAGCGGCAGGCCCAGCACATAGGCGAGCACGATGCCCGGCAGCACGGCGTGCGAAATCGCATCGCCCATCAGCGACCAGCCCTTCAGGACCAGATAGCACGACGACACGGCGCATACCGCCGCGACGGTCAACGACACCACAAGGGCCCGCTGCATGAACGGGTAGGACATCGGCTCCGCGATCCAGTCGATCACAGCGATCATGGCGCGGCCTTCGCGATCGCAAGCCGGCGCCGATGCGCGGCGAGCACACCGTGCTTGGGGGCGAAATAGAATGCGGCAAGAAACAGAAGGGTCTGCAGCACGACGATCACGCCGCCCGTCGCCCCGTCGAGAAAATAGCTGAGATAGGCGCCGACCAGGCTCGTGCCGGCGCCGAGCGCGATGCTGATAAGAACGAGCCGGCCGAAGCGGTCTGTGAGCAGATAGGCCGTCGCGCCCGGTGTGACGACCATCGCGATGACGAGACACGCTCCCACCGTCTGCAATGCGGCGACGGTGCAGGCGCTCAACAGCGTGAAGAACACGATCCTGAGCATCCGGGTATTCAGGCCGATGCTGCGGGCATGGCTCTCGTCGAAGAAGGTCACCATCAGGTCCTTCCAGAGAAAGGCCAGCACGACGAGCGACACGACCGAGATGATCGCGACCTGCACGACATCCTCGTCGGAGATGGCAAGGATATTTCCCAGGACGATGGTCTGGATGCTGACAGAGGTCGGCCAGATCGACGCCATCAGCAGGCCCAGCGCGAACAGTGTCGTGAACACGAGCCCGATCACGGCGTCCTCGCGCAATCGCGACTTCAGCTTGACGAACTGCATGCCGGCAGCCGCAAGCAGTCCGGCAAAGAATGCGCCGACCGCAAAAGGCGCGCCCAGGATGTAGGCGGCGGCGACGCCGGGAACGATGGAATGCGCCAGCGCATCGCCCATCAGCGACCAGCCCTTGAGCATCAGATAGGCGGATAGGAACGCACACACGCCGCCGACCAGCGCGCTCACCCACATCGCCTTCAGCATGTAGCCGTAGCCGAATGGAACGAGCAATTCGGCGAGCAGAGCGGACTCTCCCATCACTCGTCCTTGTTCTGGCGATGGCTGTGCTTGTCTCCGTAGAGAACGAGCGGCCGCTCGTCGTCGGTCAGGACCGTCAGCCGCCGCGCATCCTGGTCCTCGTGCAGGGCGGCTCCGCCCAGCTGGAAGTTGCGCAGCACGCCGCCGAAGGCAAGCTCGAGATTGCGCTGGGTAAAGACCTCGGCCGTTGGACCGGCAGCGAGCACCGTGCGGTTGATGAGAACGACCCGGTCGCAGAATTCCGGCACGCTGCCGAGATTGTGGGTGGACACCAGCATGAGATGCCCCGATGCCCGCAATTCGCGCAGCAGGGCAATGATCGACGTCTCGGTTTTCACGTCGACACCCGTGAACGGCTCGTCGAGCAGGATGATGCGTCCCTCCTGCGCGAGCGAGCGAGCCAGAAAAACCCGCTTTCGCTGGCCGCCGCTCAACTCGCCGATCTGGCGATGCCGGTAGGCGCTCATGCCGACCCGCTCGAGGGCCTCGTCGACCTTGTAGCGGTCGGCGCGCGACGGAATGCGCAGGAAATTCATGTGCCCGTAGCGGCCCATCATCACCACGGTCTCGACAAGGACCGGGAAGTTCCAGTCCACGTCCTCGCTCTGCGGCACGTAGGCGACCATGTTCTTCCGGATCGCCTCCTCGACCGGGAGGCCGCAGAGCCTGACCTCTCCGGCCGACGGCCGCACGAAGCCCATGATGGCCTTGAAGATCGTGGATTTGCCGCTGCCGTTGACGCCGACCAGCGCGCAGATCGTGCCGGGATCCAGCTCGAACGAGGCATCGCGCACGGCCGTGAAGCCGTTGGGATAGGTCACCGTGAGATTGCGCACGGAAATGCTGGCGCCGGGGGTTGCGACCGGCACTACGCTGCCCGGAACGGCCGGATGCGCGGTCATTTGCCGAAACCCCTTGCGATGGTCTCGACCGTCACCTTCAGGAGATCGAGAAAGGTCGGCACCGGGCCGCCCGCGGCACTGAGCGAGTCGACATAGAGCACGCCGCCGTAACGGGCGCCGCTCTCGCGCGCGACCTGCTTCGCCGCGCGGTCGGAAATGGTGCTCTCGCTGAACACGACCGGAATCCTGTTCTTGCGGACGAGATCGATGACCTTGCGCACCTGCTGCGGCGTGCCCTGCTCGTCGGCATTGATCGGCCAGAGATAGGCTTCCTTCATGTTGTAGTCGCGCGCGAGATAGCTGAAGGCGCCTTCGCTCGATACCAGCCAGCGCTGGTCCTCCGGGATGGCGGCAAGCCGTTTTCGCAAGGGTTCGTCGAGCGCCTTGATCTGGGCCGCATAGGCCGCCGCATTCTTGTTGTAGGCATCGGCATTGGCGGGATCATACTTGACCAGCGCCTTGCGGATATTCTCGACATAGATCAGCGCGTTGGAGGGCGACATCCAGGCATGCGGATTGGGCTTGCCGGTATAGGGGCCTTCGCGGATCCCCATCGGCTCGACGCCCTCGGTGACGACGACCCCTGGCACCTCCTTGATGTTCTGGAAGAAGCGCTCGAACCAGCGCTCGAGATTGAAGCCGTTCCACAGCACGAGGTCGGCGGCCTGTGCGCGGACGATATCGAGCGGCGTTGGCTGATAGTCGTGAATCTCCGCACCCGGCTTGGTGATCGATTCCACGATGGCCCTGTCGCCTGCGACGTTCTGGGCGATGTCCTGAATGACCGTGAAGGTGGTCACGACCCGGAACGGCTTGCGAGCCTGCGCCTGCGCCGTGCTTGCGGGCGGCAGGCTCGCGCACAGGATCGCCAGCGCCGCAATCGCAAGGCGGCGGAACGTCGGCAGCAGGTCCATCCACTCGTCTCCAGTCAGCAATCCGCCCCGGGCCGCGGTCGGCGGGGAGGAGGCGCTATTGCAACTTATTCGCAAAAGAAATGCGCCTTGCCTGCGAGGATGTCAATCCTTATTGCGATTCATTCGCAACAAGCGGCGGCGCGGGGAGGCTTTGCGGCAAATCCGGCGGAGCCGGCGCGTGGCGGAAGGGCCTTTCGCTCACGATCCGAGGGGGCGGCCGGCGGACCGGCATGCCGCCTGTCAGACGCGCCAGCCGCGCCTTCGATGCGCCCACCCGGAGCGAGCGGCGCCATGCCGGCTGCGCCCCGCCCGGCCGGCAGGCGACACCCTCGCGCGCGGGACGACGCTGACGCGGTGCGACCGGCTAGCGTGTGAATTTCTTGTACTTGATCCGGTGCGGGATTGTGGAATCGGTCCCCAGACGCCGCATCTTGTCCTTCTCGTAGTCCTGGAAGTTGCCCTCGAACCATTCGACATGGCTGTCGCCTTCGAAGGCCAGCATATGGGTCGCGATGCGGTCGAGGAACCAGCGGTCGTGGCTGATGATGACGGCGCAGCCCGCGAAATCCTCCAGCGCCTCTTCCAGCGCGCGCAGCGTGTCCACGTCGAGATCGTTGGTCGGCTCGTCGAGCAGCAGGACGTTGGCGCCGGATTTCAGCATCTTGGCGAGATGCACGCGGTTGCGCTCGCCGCCGGACAACTGGCCGACCTTCTTCTGCTGGTCGGCGCCCTTGAAATTGAAGGCCGAGCAATAGGCGCGCGAATTCACCTCGCGCTTGCCGAGCTGCAGCATGTCGGCGCCGCCGGAGATCTCCTCCCAGACGGTCTTCTTGGCGTCGAGCGAGTCGCGCGACTGGTCGACATAGCCGAGATGCACGGATTCGCCGATCGTGATCGTGCCCTCGTCCGGCTTTTCCTGGCCGGTGATCATGCGAAACAGCGTGGTCTTGCCGGCGCCGTTCGGGCCGATCACCCCGACAATGCCGCCGGGCGGCAGCCTGAAGGTGAGCCCGTCGATCAGCAGCTTGTCGCCATAGGCCTTCTTCAGGCCCTCGAATGCGATGACATTCTGGCCGAGCCGCTCGGCGACCGGAATGACGATCTGGGCGGTCTGGGTCTGCTTCTCGCCCGCCTTCTTGAGCAGGTCCTCGTAGCGCTGATAGCGCGCCTTCGACTTGGCCTGGCGCGCCTTCGGAGAGGCGGCGATCCATTCCTGCTCGGCGGCCAGCGTGCGCTGCCGCGCCTCTTCCTCGCGGCCCTCCTGTTCCAGACGCTTCTGCTTCTGGCTGAGCCAGGAGGTGTAATTGCCTTCGTAGGGGATGCCGCGGCCGCGGTCGAGCTCGAGAATCCAGCCGGTCACGTTGTCGAGGAAGTAGCGGTCGTGGGTAACGATCAGGATCGCGCCCGGATAATTTCGCAGATGGCCTTCCAGCCAGGCAATGCTTTCGGCGTCGAGATGGTTGGTTGGCTCGTCGAGCAGCAGCAATTCCGGCTGGCTCAGCAGGAGCTGGCAGAGCGCGACCCGGCGGCGCTCGCCGCCGGAGAGCGTCGAGACATCGGCGTCGTCCGGCGGGCAGCGCAGCGCCTCCATGGCCTGATCGACCTTGGAATCGAGATCCCACAGCCCCTTGGCCTCGATCTCGTCCTGAAGCCTCGTCATCTCGTCCGCGGTCTCGTCGGAATAGTTCATCGCGAGCTCGTTGTAGCGGTCGAGGATCGCCTTTTGCGGCGCCACCCCCTCCATCACGTTCTCACGGACGGTCTTGGATTCGTCGAGCTGCGGCTCCTGCGCGAGATAGCCGACGCGCGCCCCCTCCGCGACCCAGGCTTCGCCGACATAGTCCTTGTCGATCCCGGCCATGATCCGCAGCAGCGTCGACTTGCCGGCGCCGTTCACGCCCAGCACGCCGATCTTCGCGTCGGGATAGAATTGCAGATGGATATTCTCGAGCACCTTGCGGTTGCCCGGATAGGTCTTGGTCAGACCCTGCATGAAATAGACGAATTGGCGGCCGTTCATCGCGACTCACAAACCTTTAAGCATGTCGGGAAAATGCGCCGCTGATTTAGGATGCGCGCCCGGAAAGCGCAAGTTTTTCAGGGTCTTTGGTTGTGTTTGCGCGGTGATTTTCGAAAATTCTTAACAGAATCGCGCCTATGAACGGCGGCGGGCAAATCCGCGACCAAGGGAAAGAGGCCGACAACCGGCCGCCCGGATCGGGACGCGTCCTGCAGGCAAGCGACTTTCAGGTCAACGTCATGGCGAATGTCGAGAGCATCGGAACGAGGCATCGGGGGGCTCCCCGCCTCCTCGCCGCGCTCGGAAGCATT
Source organism: Pseudorhodoplanes sp. (assembly GCA_013388965.1). Classification (GTDB taxonomy): domain Bacteria; phylum Pseudomonadota; class Alphaproteobacteria; order Rhizobiales; family Xanthobacteraceae; genus Pseudorhodoplanes. The sequence goes on from JACAEG010000123.1 coordinate 8,898, forward strand.
TTCCGGGAGTTCCGCCGGACCTTGTTCGACAGCTATCGCCCCGAGCGCCATTACATGCGCGGCCCCGGCCCGAAATGGCGCGAGCGTCACGGGCGGTAAGGCTCTGCTCCTCGCCGGCCTGTTCTACCCGGCCTCAACGATCGGTGCGCTAACCCGCACACAGCCTGTCCGCGAGCGCGCGGAATGCCGCCAGCTGGTCGGCCTTCAGCTCGCGCTTGTCGTCGCGGCCGACGAAAATCTTGAACATGATCCCGCCATCGACATTGAAGAACAGGATCGAGGCCGAGAGCCGTCCCATGAACGGCCGCTCGACGAAGGCAAGGCCGGCGCAGCGCTCGTGCCGCAGATGGCCGTGGAAGCCTTGCGTGCCCGGCACATTATAGTAGCCGCGGCTGACCGAGCCGGCCGGCACCGGACCGCCGAATTCCATGATGCCGTCGTCGGTATGCACGATCAGCGTGACATCGCCCCAGCTGCCGATATCGGTCATCGCGTCGACGAAGGCCGCGCCCGGCGCGAAGCGGCGCATCCCGGCCGGGATCGCCTCGACGACCGCGCGCGCAGTGACGCCGTGGGTCTTGGCGCCCTCCTCGATGATCGCGCCGGGATCGGCGGCAAGGATCCGGGCGAGGCTGGCATGCGCCGTCATGGCGCTCAGGCGGCCTTGGTGCGGGTCAGGGTCTGGCGCACCTCGAAGCCCTCGAATTTCGGATGCTCGAGATAGAGCGAGCCGGTCTGCGCATTGCCGGCATTGGCGTGCGCCTTGCGGAATTCCTCGGAATTCGTCCAGGCCTCGAAGGTCGCCTTGCTCTGCCAGACGGTGTGCGAGGAATAGAGAATGTGGTCGGCTTCCTCCGGTCCCTTGAGCAGATGGAATTCGACAAAGCCCGGCATCTTGTCGAGATGGGAATCGCGGCTCATCCATACGCGCTCGAACGCCTCTTCGGAGCCCTTCCTTACCTTGAAGCGATTCATCGCAATGAACACGGCTACGATTCCTTTCATGGCAGAACGCAGCCGCGCGGAGCCGCGCTGCGTTCAGGAGTTCACTGGCTCAGATTTTGTGCTGGCGGGCGTCCGCGACATCGTTGCGCGTCGGCTGGCTGGCTCTTGGCCGGCGCAATGCATGCGCACACGCCATGCTGATTTGGTATTCGAGTGTCCCCGCGGCGTCAAGGATAGGCGGCTCCTTTTTCTAACTGGTCTAAGGAAAAACAAGCGCTCAGTCTGAAACGTTTCTCAACTGATTTTCTTGGAGTCTTTGCACTGCGATACTAAGAGTGAGGCATGAATTCGTTCGCGCCAAACGACAAAGACAACAAGACCTTGACCTCCCGCTCCGAGGATTCATCGCTACGCACGGTTCCGTTGCTCGATGGCCGCCTCGACAGTCGCGATCTTTTCATCGGCACGCGCGAGATCACGATCGCTCACGGCACCGATCTTTACCGGCTGCGCCTGACGGCCCAGAACAAGCTGATCCTGACCAAATGAAATCGACTGCATTATCCGCCGTGCGCGAGCACCTGTGCGGTTGCGCCTTCGTGGCGCTGGCGCTGCTGACGGTCCAATGCGGCGCCTCGGCCGCGATTGCCGTGCGCGATGCCTCGGGCCGCACCGTGACGATCGACGATCCGGGCCGCATCGTGTCGATCGGCGGTTCGACGACGGAAATTCTCTACGCGCTCGGTCTCGAACAGCGCATTGTCGCAATCGACAGCACGAGCCTCTTTCCGTTGCGCGCGATCAAGGACAAGCCGAATGTCGGATACATGCGGCAACTGTCGGCGGAAGGCGTGCTCGGTCTCGCGCCGTCGCTCGTGCTGGCGGCGGAAGGCGCGGGGCCCAGGGAAACGATAGCCGTTCTGGAGAAGGCGGCCGTCCCCTTCGTCATGATCCCGGACCGCCATACCGGAGAGGGCATCCTCGACAAGATCGCGCTCATCGCCGAAGCGGTCGGCGTGCCGGAGCGCGGCGCCTGCCTCGCCACGCATGTGCGGCGCGATCTTGCCGCGTTGTCGGATATCCGCGCCGGCATCAAGAAGCCCGCGCGCGTGCTGTTCGTGCTCTCGTTCATGAACGGCCGCCCGATGGTGGCCGGCAGCGGCACCGCCGCCGACGGAATCATCAAGCTCGCGGGCGCGGTCAACGCTGCGGGCGACTTTCAGGGCTACAAGATCGTGAGCGACGAAGGGATCGTCGCGGCGAGGCCGGACGCGATCCTCTCGATGGTCCGGCAGGATTTCAGGCTGACACCCGAGGAAGTGTTTGGCCATCCCGCTTTCAGCGCGACGCCCGCCGCCGCCGGCAAGACGCTGATCGGAATGGATGGCCTATACCTTCTGGGATTTGGCCCGCGCACGGCGCGCGCAGCGCGCGATCTCGCGCATAGTCTCTATCCCTCATTGTCCGTCGGTCCGATGCCCTCCGAGAAGCAGGACGCCGCGCAAGCCTGCGGCTCATGACCGCGATCCCGGTCCGGCGGACAAGGGGGTCCGCATCGCGCGCCCTGCCGAGGCCCGGCGCCGCGCTGGCGCTCGGCGTGCTCGCCATCCTGCTTCTTGCTGTCGCGGTCGTGTCGTCGACGGTCGGGCCCGCGGGGATTCCGCTGCAGCGGCTCGCTGCCGCTCTCGGACTGACGCAGGGCGGCGCCGATCTCGTGCGCGACCAGCTCGTGCTGTGGTCGGTGCGGCTGCCGCGCATCGTCTTGGCGGCGATGGTCGGCGCCATGCTGGCGGTCGCGGGCGCCGTCATGCAGGGGCTGTTCCGCAATCCGCTCGCCGACCCCGCGCTGATCGGCGTGTCGAGCGGCGCGGCCTTCGCCGCGGCATCGACCATCGTGATGACCGACCGGCTCGTCCCGCTCGCGGCGCTGCTGCCTGTCGATCTGCTTCCGGTCGCCGCATTCCTCGGCGCGCTGATCGCGACCGTCGCGCTCTACCGCATCGCCACCCATTCCGGGCGGACATCGATCGCGATCCTGCTGCTCGGCGGGCTTGCGATCGCGGCGATGACCAATGCGGGCCTTGGCCTGCTGGTCTATCTCGCCAACGACCAGCAATTGCGCGACATCAATTTCTGGCTGCTCGGCTCGCTGGGCGGCGCGACCTGGCACCGGGTCGCGACCATCGCGCCCTTCCTGCTGGTCACGCTGGGTCTCCTGCCCCTGATCGCGCGCGGGCTCGACCTGCTCTCGCTCGGAGAATCGGAAGCCTTCCATGCCGGGATCGCGGTCGAGCGGCTCAAGCGCATCGTCATCGTGCTGATCGCGGCGGCGATCGGCGCCGCCGTCTCGGTCTCGGGCGTGATCGGGTTTGTCGGCATCGTCATTCCGCATCTGCTGCGGATCGTGATCGGCCCTGGCCATCGCCTGCTGCTGCCGGCCTCGGCCCTGCTCGGCGCGGCCTTGCTGCTCGCCGCCGACACCGTGGCGCGCACCATAGCCGCGCCCGCCGAATTGCCGATCGGCATCGTCACGGCTGCGATCGGCGCGCCATTCTTCCTCGGGCTGCTGCTGCGCCAGCGGACGCTGGTCGGGCTATGAACGCCGCGCTCGACGCCTGCGAGATCACGGTGAGCGCCGGCGAGAAGCTGCTGCTCGATCACGTCAGCCTGCGCGTCATGCCGGGCGAGACGGTCGCCTTGATCGGACCCAACGGCGCCGGCAAATCCACGTTCCTGCGCGTGATGTCCGGCGAACTGCGTCCCGATCACGGCGCGGTGCTGATGCAGGCGCACGAGATCGGAACATTCTCCCCTGCGGCCCTGGCGCTCAAGCGCGCGGTGCTGGCGCAGAGCGTCACGGTGAACTTCCCCTTAACCGTGGCCGAGATCGTGCGCATGGGCGCAGGCGGACGGCAGGGCGCCGCAATCGACGCGCAGATCGAGCGCGCGCTCGCGGCGGTCGATCTCGACGGCTTTGCGGGCCGCATCATGCTCACCCTGTCGGGCGGCGAGCAGCAGCGCGTGCATTGCGCGCGGGTGATGGTGCAGCTCGCTTGCGGCGAAGCCGAGAACGGTCCGGGCGTGCTGTTGCTCGACGAGCCGACCTCAAGCCTCGACCTGCGCCATCAGATCGAGCTTCTCTCCGCGGTGAAGCGCCTGGCGGACAATGGCACCGCCATCGTGGCGGTGCTGCACGATCTCAACCTCGCCGCGATGTTCGCGCAGCGGATCGTGGCGATGAGCGAGGGCCGCATTGCCGCCGACGGCCCGGCGGCGGAGACCGTGAGCGACAGGCTGCTGCACGATGTCTTCAAGGTCCGCATTCCGGTCGGCCGCACGCCGCCGCCCGGCACGCCCTTCGTGCTGCCGCACGCCGCCGTCTAGCCTTCGGTCAGAAGCGGCAGGAGCGCCGGCGCGCTCAGCGCCTCGCCGACCATCCAGGCGAAGCCCAGCAGCAGCAGGAAGCCGATGAAGAACAGCGCAAACAGCACCATCGAGATGCGCTTGGCCACGGCCGAGATATTGGTCAGGCCGGCGGCGCCGGCAATCAGCGAGATAATGAGAAAAATGACAGCCCACTTGAACATGGCTCAACCCGGCTATGCTTCGGAAGCTGCAATAACAGCCGTCGGCGCAAAGGGTTCCCTCAGCGGGAAGCGGTCTGCGGCAGCGCAAAGCCCGCGATCGTCTTGTAGTTTTCCGACAGCGCCCGCAATTCGTCCTGGGTGATGTAGTCGTCGAGATTGGTGAAGGGCCGGTCGCCGACCAGTTCCTCCACCTTGATGTTGATGAAATCCGGCGGGAATTCCCGGTTGGTGCGAACGATTTTGGCCGTCACCTCGCGGCGCGCGTCCTCGTAGGCCGCGAGTGCGGCGGGAACATCGAGCCGCGACAGGCAATCGGCCAGCGTCCGCGCGTCGATCGCGGCCTGCGCGGCGCCGTTCGAGCCGCGCGGATACATCGGATGCGCGGCATCGCCCGCGAGCGTGACTCGGCCATGCGTCCAGCGCGGCAGCGGGTCCTTGTCCACCATCGGATATTCGAGAATCTGGTCGGCGGTCCTGATCATGCCGGCGACGTCGAGCCAGTCGAAGGTCCAGTCCCTGTAGATGTCGAAGAAATCCGCGAGATCGCCCGGCCGGTTCCAGTCGTTCTTGTCGAACGTGTCCTGCTTGATCTCGGCCATCCAGTTGACGAGCTGGTTGCCCTCCCCGTCCACGTTGTCGACGATCGGATAGATCACGATCTTGCCGGTCAGGATCGAGCCGATGCGCAGGTAGCTCTTTCCCGTGAGGAAGGGCTTCCGTCGCGTCACCCCGCGCCAGGTATTGATGCCGGCGAATGCGACATCGTCCTGCGGGAAGAACACCTTGCGGATCGCGGAGTTGATGCCGTCGCAGGCGATGGCGGCGTCCGCGCGGATGTCG
>JACAEG010000102.1 GCA_013388965.1 Pseudorhodoplanes sp.
CGCCGCCGCGGAAGCGGGCGGCGCGCACGATCCCCGCCATACCGGACTGCGAATGAGCCCGACTGACGACGACCGATTGTCCGACGCAGCGCCTCATTCAGCCGGCCATGCGCAACTGTTCCGAGAGCTGATCAACCTGCTGCCCGTCGGCATCACGGTCCGGGCGCAGGACGGGCGCATCGTGATCGCCAACGATGCTGCCACGGCGCAGTTTGGTCCGGCCGGCTCCGGACAGACGCCTTCGGTTATCGAGGTCCGCGGCGGCGCAGACGGCGCGCGCACATTCCTCACCACGCAGAAGCCTCTGCCCGTCGCCGGCGAGGCGCTGACCGTCACGGCGTCTTTCGACATCACCGAGCGCAAGCTCGCTGAGGATGAACTTCGGCGGCGCGCCTGCTACGACGAACTGACCGGACTGGCCAATCGCCGCATCGCCCAGCAGCAGGTGCAGGCGCTGATCGAGAACATGGACCTCGCCGGCCGCTTCGCGCTCGCCTTCATCGACATCGACAATTTCAAGCACATCAACGACTATTACAGCCACGCCATCGGCGACGCCTTGCTGGTCAAGCTCGCCCAGCGCATCGGCGGACTTGCCCGCGAAACCGATCTGCTCGCCCGCATCAGCGGAGACGAATTCGTGCTGGTGCTGTATCCCGTCGAGGACGTGGCCCAGCTCGAAACGCTGGTCTCCGATCTCCTGCGCCTCATCAGGCAGCCGTTCCATATCGAAGGCTTCGAGATCCTCACCTCAGCATCGGTCGGCGTGAGCGTCTATCCGGATCACGGCCGGGATTACGAGACGCTCCGCCGCAACGCCGACGCCGCCATGTATCGCGCCAAGGGCACGGCCAAGGGCGCCGCCGTCTTCTTCGACGCCGATGTCGGCACCGCGATGGAGCAGCGCATGCGGCTGGAGCAGCGCCTGCGGCTCGCGATCCGCGACCGCCAGTTCATCTGCGCCTTCCAGCCCAAGGTCGATCTGCGCTCGCACGAGGTGGTCGGGTTCGAGGCGCTGGTGCGGCTGCGCGACGCCGACGGCGAGATCCAGGGCCCGAACGACTTCGTGTCGCTGGCGATCGAGCTGGGATTGATCGACTGCATCACCCGCCAGGTGGTGGCGCAGACCGCAAAGTCGATCGACGCGCTCGACGATGCCTTCGGCAGCGGCACCACGTTCAGCATCAACATCGCAGCCAGGCAAGCAGGCGACATGACGTTCATGCGGTCCGTCGCCGGGCTGCTCGACGACACCGGCCATGCCGGCCGCTTCATGATCGAGGTGACGGAGGAGGCCTTCCTGCACCGGACGGCCTTCCAGAAGCAGATCATGCCGATGCTGCGGGAGCTGGGCGTGCGCGTCTCGATCGACGATTTCGGGACCGGCTATTCGTCGCTCTCCGTGCTCTCGGACATCACGGCGGACGAGATCAAGGTGGACCGCTCCTTCATCACGGCGATCCATCAGCGTCCGCGCAGCCAGAGCGTGCTGAAGGCGATCGAGTCGCTGTCGCACGCGCTCGGCATGAGCATCGTCGCCGAAGGCGTCGAGACGTTCGAGGAACTCGCCTATCTGCAGGCCGCGACCCGAATCCATCTCGCGCAGGGCTATTACTTCTCGCAGCCCTTCCTGCTCGAGGATATGGCGAGCCGCGTCGCCCGCGGCGAGCGCAATGCCGCCGCCCTGCGCGAACGCCCGCAAACCCGCAGCGCGGCGGGCGGGCGGGCAGGACGCGCGCGCGCCTGAGCGGCGGCCAGAGTCGGATCGCTCGCGCGGATGGAGAATCGGGTCAGGCGGCGTCCCGCGCGTCGCGCCACTGCGCAGGGGAGACGCCGAATTCGCGCTTGAAGGCGCGACTGAACGCCTCCTCGGACTCGTAGCCAACCCCATGCGCAACCTTCGCGATCGTCGTGCGAATCTGGCGAAGATTGAGCCTCGCGGTCTGCAGACGGCAGACCGTCAGATAGCGGATCGGGGGCATCCCAACCAGCGCCGTGAAGCGGTCGGCAAAGGCGCTGCGCGACAACGCGACGTTCCTGGCCAGCGTTTCCGCCGACCACGGCGCTGCCATGTCGCGATGGATCAGGGCCAGCGCGCGTCCGATCTGCGGATCCTTCACGCCGTTCAGCCAGCCGGAATCCGCGTTCGCAAGGGTGGACGAGTATTGCCGGACGGCTTCAACCAGCAGCGTTTCCGACAGGCGCGACAGGACGTTCGACGACGCCAGGCGCCCCGCCGCGAGCTCGCTCGCCGCAAAACGGACCGAAGCCTCGATCCAGTCGCGCGCGGTGCCCTCGCGGATGTCGAGCGAGAGCACGGGGGGCAGCGCGGCAATCAGCGGGTTGCAGCCATCTTCGGTGGCGAGGAATCCGCATATGATCCGCGTCGACGCGCCGCCGCCGCCGTGGTCGATGCGCGCGAGCCCGCCATTCACCGCAGGCTGGATCAGGGTGCCCGCGCGCACGGCCTTCACGCCTTGCGCGCTCGCGAGCACATGGCCGTCATTGCCCGGAAAGAGCAGGATTTCGCCGGCCCGCGCCGTGAGCGGCTTCTCGTCCCCGATCCAGACCAGAAGCTCGCCTTCGGTCACAACATGAAATGCGATCAGCTGCGCCGGCTTCGCCAGAAAGGGCGTGCAATCGCTCGCATCCATGTTCGCGGTCACACACCAGGGTGCCGTGAAATGGGCATTGAGAAAGACGCCGCCCGTCAGCCTGACCGATCGCAGGACCTCCGACAGCGGGTCCACCCGGAGATTGGAATCCGGACGAATGGTCAACGAACTCGGCCAGGCGGTCATGGTCGTTGAGCTCCGCAGCGGGCATGGTGGTCGCGCTGCGCGCGCACCATAGTGATCGCGGTCGGAACGGAAAGCGATCATTGTCGATGGTTTCGATCATCTTTTTCGATGGCCGGCCGGGGACGCCGTCCGCGAGAACGATGCGAAAGCAACCGATCTAGAACTGTCTCTTCAACAGCCGAAAGCGCTCGGGGTCGAGGCCGAGCTGTTGCGCCGGCGCGGATGCAGGCTGGGCCGGTTGCAGCGCTACGCTGTCGCGGTCGGAGGTCGGCCTTTCACGCCCGGCCTCGTCGGTCGGCGCAGCAGCCTTGCTGGTCGTCATGGCGCGCCAGCGCTCGACCATCGACGCGAGGAAGGATTCGTTGATTTCCGAATCATGCATACCCGGGCTCGCGCGCATCACTTCGCTCCTCGGCAGCCGGCTCTGCGGCAATTGCCTGAAGCGCAGCCGCGTCGGCAGCGCCACGCCTTCGCCGAAGGCGATTGCCTCGCGCGTCCCGAGCGACGGCAGAAAGGCGAGCAGATTGGCCGCCGTGTCGGAGACGGCCGAGCGCAGGATCGCCTGATCGCGGTCGTTGGTGAGCCGCATCGCGAACAGCGTGCTGCACTGGGACAGGACGGTCGGATCGAGCTCCGCCGGACGCTGCGTCACGAGGCCGAGGAACACGCCGTATTTGCGGCCCTCCTTGGCGATGCGCGAGAGCGCGCGCCGCGTCGGCCCGAATACCGCATTGCGGTCGGCGGCGGCATAGCGGTGCGCTTCCTCGCAGACGACGAGCAGCGGAGAGGCGCCGTCGCTCCACAGCCCGAGATCGAAGGCCATGCGGCACAGGACGGATACCACCGCATCGATCACTTCCGCCGGGAAGCCGGCAAGCTGCATCACTGTCACAGGGATGCCGTTCGCCGGAAGCCGGAACAGCTGGCCGAGAATCTCCGCCATCGTGTCGCCGCCGACATTGGCGTTCTCGAACATGAAGGCGTAACGCGGGTCGTTGCTCACCGTCTCGATGCGGCTGAGCAGCCTGGCATAGACCAGCCGCGATGCGCGATTCTCGAGCTTGCCCATGCGCGCATCGATCAGCGACAGCAGGTCCGCCATGCGGTAGGGCACAGGCGTGTCGACGGTATAGCCGAAGCTTCGCGGATCGGCCCGCTTGACCGCGAGCCGCTCCGGCGTGACGCGATATTGCGTATAGGCGGCCTTGGCCTGAGGAATGAGCTCGGCGAGAATTTCCACTTCCTCGTCGAGCGGCTGCCGCCCGCCGAAGATGACATCGACGATCTCGTCGAACGAGAACAGCCAGAACGGCAGCTTGAGATTGCCCGGGTTGAGCACCTGGGCGCGCTCGCCGAAGCAGCGGCCATATTCGTTGTGGACGTCCAGCACGAACATCCGCAGGTCGGGCCGCGCCTGCATGATCTGCTGCAGGATCAGCGCAACCGCGCTCGATTTCCCGACGCCGGTCGTGCCCAGCACGGCGAAATGCTTGCTGACCGTATCGGTCGCGCTGACCCGCGCGTCGATCGCGGGGTCCTGCTGCAATTGTCCGAGCACGATCGCGTTCGCGCCCGCCAGATCATAGATGAGGCGCAGGTCGTCCGACCCGATCAACATTGCGGGATCGCCGATCACCGGATAGGCGGTGACGCCGCGATGAAAGCGCGCCTGCGGCGTGCCGTGGTCCTGGATTTCGCCGAACAGATCGAGCTGGGCCGCGATCGCAAATCCCTGGTCGCGCACCGCCGGCTGTGCCTGGAATGCCACGTCGGTCACTACGCCGATCAGCAGCGAATGCCCGGTACGGATGCCCAGAAACCTGCCGACGGTAACGCGGGCATCCTCCGAGGTCGTCAGTGAGGGTGCCGCGAATCCGACGCTGGTCTGCGAGCCGTGCACCGAGACAACGCGCCCGAGCGTCACACCCGGTTGTGGCCGGCGAGCCGTTTCACCGCTTGGGTCAGCCTGCAAGACGTCCTCCCGCTATGGCGTTTCGCGCGCTGGTTCGGTTGAAATTTAGAGCGACTGCCCTTCTATAGGGCAGCCCGGCTCTCGACTTCGTTAAGTGGCTCCCGCGGGCGCGGCCGCGTCCGTTAACAACCGCTCAACCCTGAATCGGGAATTCCAGGCTCGGGATCGCGATCGCACCCGGTCTGTGCGGGCATCGGCGGCCGGCTGCAACTCTTGATGGGCCGGAGCGGATTTCACTCCTCCTTGGGAGCGTCCTTCCACTTGCGAAAGCTCTTCATCAGGATCGTTGCGAGCGGCACGATCAGCGCCGGCACCACGCTTTCCATCGGGTTGCGAAACGCGCCGGCGAACGACGCGACTTCGCCCTGGATGGCCTGCGCATCGGCCTGAAGGCCCTGGATCGCCGCGGTTTGAACTTCGCGCGCCATCTCCAGTTCGCGGCCCGGCTTGCGCCAGATCGCGATCGCGACCAGCGCAAGCGCGAGCGCGAAATTGGCGCCCGCCAGCACGGCCGCGGCCGCAATGGCAGACCACACGTCCTTCAGCATCCAGAACAGCGCGAGTTCCGCCAGCAAAAGGCCCATGACCGCAATCAAGGCGGCCACGGCAAAGAGCACGACGCGCATCAGCAGGTGCTGAAGCTGGATGTCCGCCATGATCTTTTCCGCGCGCCACAATACGCGGAGATTGCGGGTCAGGCTGTCGATATTCATCAGCGCCGTCCTATGAACCACCCGATCAAGAGACCCGCCGCGAAGGCCGAGGAGATCGCGGTCAGCGGATGCGCGGACACCAACTCCTCGGTTTCATCGGCAACCTCGTCCAGATGCTGCTCGATCTGCTTCAACAGGTGCGCGAGATCGAACTTGTCATGCTCGGTTGCATGCTCCGAGGTCGCAGCGCGATGCGCCGAAGGCCTTGCTCCCTCATGGGCCGGCGCGGGACGGGCGAGATCGTCCTTCAGCCCATCGAGCTCGGCCCGCAAATCGTGTCTGGCCGCCATATCGCGCACCTCATCCGGCCCCGCGCCGGGCCAGGAATCCTCGCACGAGCTTCCGAACAGCGCCAGCCCTTCCTCCGGGCGATCGCCGGATATCGGCTTGCCGGGCAGACGCGTGCGCGAGCCGGATCAGCGCCAGCGCGACCTGCTCGTCCTCGCTGAGCGTGATCGTCGGGGCGATCGTTCACCACCGGCAGCATGGCATCGTCGGCTGGAATCCGGATCGCGCACGACATCCTTCCCGTCGAACCGATGTGCCGTCATGACGACGACGCACGCCTGCTTCGGAGAATCGAAAGACTGCGCTGCAGTCATCGCACCGCCGCCCCCGGCGCCACATACGGCTCAGGCCAGAAGCTGCGGATTTCCTCCGGCATGGCGTGACGCACCTTGGCGATCTCGCCGGCCGTGACCTTGTGCGCGATCACCTTGAGCGCCTCCATTACCGCGCCGCTCAGATTCTCGGGACGGTCCATCCTGAACGATGCGCCGATGTCCTCGATGAACTCGTTCAGCGTGCGCCGCTTGTTGGGCACGGCGGACGGACGCCACTGCTCGTAGAACACGCCGCGCAGCAGCGTCGGCAGCTGCGCCGCCAGATGCGCGCTGTCGTCGACCGACAGCCGGTCGCGCACCGCGTGCAGCACCGCCTTCAACAGGCGATAGGAGCGAGACTTGTCATTCCATGCCAGGCGATCGTTCAGCTCGTTGATCCATACATGCGTCAGCTGAACCGTATGCTCAAGACCTTCCAGTCCGACGGCGCTCATGGCTGCTTCCTCACTCGAAAATGAGACAGTTTTCAATGAGAGCCGATCCCGCGGCGAATTCATTGACCTGCATCAAGCATTCATGCGGCGCGGAAGAGGAGTATAATAGATATATTGCAGTGACAGGCTGGCAATGGATCAGCGCAGCGACGAGTTTGCCGAGGCAAGGCGCGAGATGGTCGAGCGCGCGATCGCCGCGCGCGGCGTGCGCTCGGAGCGCGTTCTGGAAGCCATGCGCAACGTTCCGCGCGAAGCCTTCCTGCCCACAGACCTGCAGGAATTCGCCTACGAGGACACACCCCTCCCGATTGCGGAGGGCCAGACGATCTCGCAGCCCTATATCGTCGCATTCATGATTGAGGCGCTCGATCTGCAAGGCGGCGAGCGCGTGCTCGAGATCGGCACCGGCTCGGGCTATGCCGCGGCCGTGCTCGCCGAGATCGCGGGCGAGGTCTATACCGTCGAACGCATCGGCCAGCTTGCCGAGAAGGCCGCCATTGTCCTCGCGGATCAAGGTTACGACAATGTGCATGTGCTGCACGCCGACGGCACGCAGGGTTGGCCGGAGCATGCGCCCTATGACGCAATCGTGGTCGCGGCTGGCGGGCCGAAGGTGCCGGAAGCCCTGAAGCAGCAGTTGCGCGTCGGCGGGCGGCTCGTCATTCCGGTCGGCACCGATCCGAGCATCCAGGAGCTGGTGCGCGTCACGCGAATATCGGAAACCGAGTTCAGGAGCGAGGATCTCGCCGACGTAAGGTTCGTGCCCCTGATCGGCCAGCAGGGCTGGGCCGAGCGCAAGGCGCCCAGGCGAGCCGAGAGGCCGGGAGATACGCTCTCATGGCAGATCGCGCATGACTGCGAGCGCTTCTCCTCGATCGAGAATGCGCCGCTGCGCAAGCTGATGGAGCGGATCGGCGATGCCCGCGTCGTGCTGATCGGCGAGGCGACGCACGGAACGTCCGAGTTCTACCGCATGCGGGCGCGCATCACCCGGGAGCTGATCCTCACCAAGGGCTTTACCATCGTCGCCATCGAAGGCGACTGGCCGGATGCCGCGCGCGTCGATCATTATGTGCGTCACATGGAGTATCCGCCGTCGGAATGGACCGCGTTCGCGCGCTTTCCGACCTGGATGTGGCGCAACGCCGAAACGCGCGAATTCGTGGACTGGCTGCGCGCCCACAACGCGCCGCTCAAGCGCGAGCAGCGCACCGCGTTTCACGGCCTCGATCTCTACAGCCTCTACGATTCGATCCGCTCGGTGCTGAAATTCCTCGACGAGGTCGATCCGGGCACGGCGCGCGTTGCGCGCGAGCGCTATGGCTGCCTGACGCCGTGGCAGGCCGATCCCGCGACCTACGGACACGCGGCGCTGACCGGGCAATATCCGACCTGCGAGGCGGAGGTGGTCGGCGTCCTGACGGGCCTTCTGCAACGGCATCGCACCTATGCCGAGCATGACGGCGAGCGGTTTCTCGACGCGGTGCAGAATGCGCGCCTGGTCGCGAATGCCGAGCGCTATTACCGCACCATGTATTACGGCTCGCGAGCCTCCTGGAATCTGCGCGACACGCACATGTTCGAGACGCTCAAGACCCTGCTCGACTTCTATGGCGCCGGCAGCAAGGCGGTCGTGTGGGCGCACAATTCCCATGTCGGCAATGCCGGCGCGACGGAAATGTCGTCGCGCGGCGAAACCAATATCGGCGAATTGTGCCGCCGCAAATTCGGCCACCGCGCCTATGCGATCGGCTTCGGCACCCATGAAGGCACCGTCGCCGCGGCATCGGAATGGGACGGACCGATGGAGATCAAGACGGTGCTCCCGTCCCTGCCCGGCAGCTATGAGCGCACATTTCACGAAGCCGATGTGCCGCAATTCATGCTCGATCTGCGCCAGGCGGCGCCCGCGTTGCGCGAGCGGCTGATGGTGCCGCGGCTCGAGCGCGCCATCGGCGTGATCTACCGCCCGGAGACCGAGCGCGCGAGCCACTATTTCCAGGCCGTGCTGCCGGAGCAGTTCGACGAATATATCTGGTTCGGCACCACCGGCGCGGTCACGCCGTTCGAGACGCGCGAAATCGAGGACATGCCGGATACCTATCCGTTCGGGCTGTAGCGGCCGACTATTTCGGAAGGTGGCGCCGCATCAGAATGCTGGCGCTTCTGCCGGGCAGACGCGGATGCGGTGCGATCCGCGCGATCCCGATCTCCGAAAATCCGCGCGCCCGGTAGAGCTTCACAGCTTTCGCATTGTCCTCCCAGACATGCAGGCTGAGGCGGTCGAACCCTTCGGCGCGGGCATGCTCCTCCGCCCAGTCCAGGAGCCGCGAGCCGACGCCGAGCCCGCGGCAGGCCTCGCTCACCGCCAGCGCGTTGAGAAACATGCTGCCCCAGTCCTGCAGCTCCAGCAGCGCCCGCACATGCTCCCGCCGGTCCGCGGGAATCGGCCCGTATTCGTCCTTCCTGAGCAGGTCGGCCGGGAACACATTGGCGACGCCCAGAACCTCGTCGGTCGCCGCATTGGCCGCCACATGGCAATGGCGATAGGAGATCGGATGATCGTCCCCCCATACGCCGATGGTCAGCAGATCGACCGCATTCAGCAACGGAACGAGATCGTCGAACAGGAACTCGTAGATTCCGTGCCCGGCGACGCAGATGAGTTGCGCAATCTCGCGACTGTCGAACGAATGGGCCGGGCGATAGACCAGCTCGCGCGGCGTTGCGCCGGAAGAGGCGGTCATGACGCGGATCGCAGCGCGCGCGAAACCGACACATCGTCGCGCCTGTTCTGGCTGCCGGAGACGGCCTCCCGCACGAAGCCCACGATCCGCTCGCGCGCGCGGCGCGATTCCGGAAACAGCATCAGCGGATAGACATGCATGAGACCTTGCGCCTCGTGATACTCCACATCCACGCCCTGGGCCGCTGCGCGCGCCACCAGCCGCCGC
>JACAEG010000103.1 GCA_013388965.1 Pseudorhodoplanes sp.
ATCGAGCGCGTCGGTCTGGAGCGTCTTGTACCATGCGAAACTGCGGCTCGGCCGGCCGAAGTCGTAATCGCCGCCGAGCGCGCCCACCTGCTCCCAGGCCATTGAGAAGCGGTGCCCCTTGGTCGGCACAATGCGGCTGTCGGTCGTGTCGCGCGCGATGGTGGCCTTCACGCTGGTCAGGAAACTGTCGCCGCGCACGTCGCGAATGTCGTTGGCGGCCAGGGCATTGACATCATCGATTTTAACGCCTTCCACGCGCAGGGCGCCTTCGACCGCCCAGTTGGCCAGCGGGCCGGTTTCGAAGCGCTTGCCAAGGCTCGGCACGAAGCCCAGCCGCTCCTCGTCATAGGATTCGCGCTGCCGCAAGAAAAAGTAGAGCGACTGGTCGTAGCGCAACGGGCGGTCAAACAGATACGGCTCGGTGAAGTCGATCCGGAAGCGGGTCACCTCGGTCCCGGGCTCGAGCACGAAACGCAGCCGCTGACCGTCGCCGCGAAAAGCCTGCCCGCGGAAGAATTCGCTCCAGGTGCGCGGCCAGTCGAACAGGTCGAAGTTGCGATTCTCGATCGTCAATGTGCCGACCACACCGTTGTCCGTACTGATGCCCACGCCGACGTTGAAGAAGATGTTTTCGCCTTCCTCGACCTCGACCAGGGCTTCACGATAGCCGTCCACGTCCTCCAGCGGCGTGACCGTGGCGCGCTTGAACAAACCGGTCTCGAAGACGCGACGCTCGGCCGCGCGGGCCTTGACGGTGTTGTAATCCTCGTCGGGATAGAAGCGCAGCTCGCGGCGGACGACCTCGTCCTTGGTGTGCGTGTTGCCGCGCACGGTGATGCGCCCGAAGCGCGAGCGCGGACCCTCGACGAACTCCAGCTCAAGCACCACCACGCCCGGCTCGTCCTCCAGGAAGGCGTAGTTGGTCAGGACGCGCGTGTCGACGAATCCGATCTCGCCGTAGAGGTCTTCCAGCTTCTTGACGTCCTGCTTGAGCGCTTCCTCTCGCATGAACTCGCCCGGCTTGAGCGAGATCGTCGCGAGGATCTGCGGCGTGTCGAAGATCGCGTTACCGCTGACCGGGATGTCCTTGATGACGTAGCGCGGGCCCTCCTCGATCACGAACACGAGGGTCAGGTCGGTGCGCTCGACGTCGGTGAAATCCAGCCGGTAGCCGACCCGCGCGTCGAGAAAACCCTCGCCGCGGTAGAACGATTGCAGCTCGGCCGCGTCGCGCTCGGCCTGCTCCTCGTCGAACGCGCCGGTGCGGAAGATCCAAAGAGAGGTCGGCGTGCGCACCTTCAGCCGCAATTGCAGGCGTGGAAACGCGCGGGCCCCCTCGAACTCGATCCGCCGCACGCGCACGCGCGGCCCTTCGATGATTTTGTAGACGACGCGGGCCTCGCTCGACAAGGCGGTTTCGTCCAGATCGACCTGCACGTAGTAATAGCCCGCTTCGCGATACTTGCGCAGCAGCGCATCGCGGCCTTGGTCGATCTGAAAGCGGTCCAGCACGCTGCCGGCGGCGAAGCCCAGCTCCTTGAACAGGTCGTCGTTGCTGAAGTTCTTGTTGCCTTCCAGCTCGACGGTGCGGATGACCGGCTTCTCCTGCACGTTGAAGACGATCACGACCTGGCCGTCCTCGATCGCGGGCGGCGAGGCGAAGACCGCCAGGAACTTGCGCGCGCGCAGCAACTCGCGCACGTCCTCGGCGACCTGCTGCTCGAGATAAGGCTGGCCCGCCCGCGTACGAATGATCCGCCGGACGAAGCCCTCGCTGATCGTCTCCAGACCACGAATCTCGACGCGGAGAATCGGTGTGCCGTCGCGCGCTGGCTCCTGGGCAACCGCGTGGCGCGGTGCGGCCAGCGCGCAACTGGCCAGCAGGACCAGCATCCACGACCCCAGCTCCAGCCGCCCTGCGCAACACCGATTGTGCATCACGGAGCACCCGCGAAGAGAGAGACGCCAGTTGCCGGAAACCGCCGGACGGGAATGCCGCGCCGCGTCCGCCCAACCCAGGAGCCTGTTACTATACTGTGGTCGCGTGGGCTCGCAACGTGCGTCCCGCCGACGGGATCCTGTCGGACCGCGTCCGCTGGACTGTTTGAGGCTGCGCATGCGCGGTGGGTCGCCGCGCCGCACCGGATGCAACCCATCATGGCGAGACCCGCGATCGGTCTGACGTGCAACTTCGGCCCGGGCAGCGGGCCGTCTCCGCGCCCGCGCTGCTACCTCAACGCGGAGTACGCCGACGCGGTTTTCGGCGCCGGTGGGCTTCCGCTGCTGCTGCCGGTGCCGGCGGACTTCGACGACGCGCTGCTCGACGAATGGCTATCACGTTGCGACGGGCTGATCCTGACGGGCGGGCTGGACCTCGATCCCGCCTTGTACGGGCAGACGAGGCATCCGAACACCGAGACGCTGCCCGCCCGACGGCAACGGTTCGAGCTGGACCTGTTCTGCCGGGCCGATGCGCGCCGCGTGCCCATGCTCTGCATCTGCCTGGGCCACCAGGTTGCGCATGTCGCGCGCGGCGGGGCATTGATTCAGCACATCGACGACCTGCCGCGCTCGCCGCGCGTCGCGCACAGCCGCGCCGATGAGGGCAACGCGCTGCACGCCGTTGCCATCGCGCCCGATTCGCGGCTCGCGGCAATCGTCGGCGGGACGCGCATCGACGTCCCCAGCCGGCATCACCAGTGCGTGGACGCTTCCCGTCCGGGGCGCGGGCTGCGAACAGCGGCGCTGGCGCCAGACGGCGTGATCGAAGCCTCGGAGGATATGAACGATCGCTTCCTGCTGAGCGTGCAGTGGCACCCCGAGTCGCTGGCGGACCAGCCGCCGCACGCGGCGCTGTTTACAGCGCTGGTGCAAAGCGCCGCCGGGAGAAGCACCGGCCTGGCGCCCTGAAACGGCACTCGCACCCGCACAGAAGCGGCCGCCCCAGGCGGTTCGGGGCAGCCGCTTGTGCTGGCGCAATCCGGCCCGCAGCGCAGGCCAGACGCCGGTCAGTTGTCCGGGAACGGATCCTCGATGCCAAGCTGGGCCCAGAAGTCGGCATTCCCGTGGCAGTCGCCGCACATCAGCGCGGATGCAGCCGGCGGAATCTCGTGGCTCACGCGGTAGTACATCGCCGTATTGGCGAACGCGTAGGTGCCGCTGTACTCCTGGCCGGCGTACGCCGTGCCCTCGGCAATCGCCAGGCCCCAATCGAACTTGGACCAGTACGGATTCGCAAGACCTGTGCCGGTCCCGAACAGGTGCGGAACGACCATCCGCTTGTTGACCGGGTCCACGGGCTGGCGACCGATCATGCGCTTGAACGGATACACCTTGGCATCCGCGTCGGCGGCCGTCGCGGTCGGCGCCGCGAGGATGATCGGATCTTCTTCGGTACCTTCCTCGGTGTACGTGTCATTCAGGTTAATGACCTTGCGGTCCCACTTGCCGTTGTCCCAGTGATAGGCCGGGCGGACGTTCATGCCCCAGACGAATCGGCCTTTGAGCTTGTCGTAGGTCGGCTTGCCGAACTCGTCGAGCGGGATCGGGTCGATGTCCTGACCCGCTTCGTCCCAATACCACTCCACCTTCGTGGCCTGGGTGCGCGAAAACGCCGGCAAGTGACACGTCTCGCAGGCCACGCGGTCCAGGTGGAAATTCAGCGCGGAGTCCAGTTCTGGATTGGCCGTGTGCACATCCGTCTCGCCATGGCAGCGCTCGCAGCGCGGCGACGCGCCACCCTCGTCGAGGCTGTGAGTCATCATGCCGGAGATGCCGTGGTTGGACATCTGGTGGCACGTCTGGCAAGAGAAGTCCAGCTCGCCCATGTGGAAGTCCATCTCGCGCGTCGCGTCCGCGAGACTGGAGCCCATGTCGCCGTGCTTGACGTTGTCGCCGCCGCCGGCGTTGAAATGGCAAAAGCCACAGTTCCGGCGCGTCGGCTTGCCGACGTTGTAGACGATATCTTGGAGGTCGGCCGGCGTAACGACGGTCACCTCGCCTTCGATCTTGAGTGCCGGCGGGCCGCCGCCGCCGTTGGCGGACGGATGCTTCTGATAAAGCCCGGTCGTATCGTGGCAGACCAGGCAGTCAATGTTGTTGATATTTTCGAAAAAGCCCGGGTCCGTGTTGTTTTTCCAGCCGAAACTCGGATGGCACTGCGTGCAGCGGCCCTCGTTCGAGGGGACGGCAATGCAGAAATTGTTGATCAGATTGATCTTTCCGACCACCTGGCCTTCGAGACCAACGACCACGTCGGTGACGTTGCCCCAGGTGAAGTGTCCCCCCTCGAGCAGCGCCAGCCCTTCATCGGAGTGGCACTTCAAGCAGTCCGATGTGGCCTGGAATCCCTCGGGGATGATCTCGGTGAAAATCAGCTCGTGGCGGGTCTTCTCCTCGATCTGACCCGATGGGTCACCGCCGTTGTCGTTGCTGTTGACGTTTGTGTTCGCATTGGAGTTGTCGGTGTCTCCGGCCGGAAGTGCCGGGCAGCCGACTAGCAACGGCAGGCTCGCGACGCCGATCGTCGTTGAGATGAGCCACCGGAAACGGGAGAGCATTGGATCCTCGCTTTCTGCGGACCGGGGTTGCGCGGCAGGGCGCACCATCCGCGCGCACATTGACGCAGCTCAGATGGCAAACACCGTTCCGCGCGGCGAGTAGTGCGAACGAATCGCACCGCGCGAATACGCTGATTGCGGTTGATTGCGCAAGCCTGCAACGACCGGCTGGTTACGGGATCAGAATCCAGGGATGGCTTCGAATCGTGGCGGGCGCGTGTGGGCTAAACCGCGCATGGGCTGCGGGCAATTACACAGCGCGAACACGACGACGGCGCGAAACGGGCGCGGGATTTCGTCGAACCAGCGCAACAATACCCCCTTCGCATTCGCCGCCGGTGCCATCGATCATTCGCGGCTCGCACCTGTCCTCAAGCTCGCAGGCGCAAACACTTCATGGGCACCGCGCGGCGGTGCTTTCGGAGGGAACGTCCGGCTATTCATGGGTGTCTCGAATCAGCGGCCTGGTTTCACAAGTTTGAGCATGAAGTTCAATCGCGCCAGCGGTTGCCGCGCGGCCAGGCAGCCTCCCCGGCACCGAGCCGAACTCAATGAAAACGCAAGCCGCGCGGCTGCGGACGACTCCCCAACCGCGCGGCTCGCCGGTGATACGTGAACCAGCTTCAGTGCGGCTTGTTGGCGATCAACTGCTCCACCACGTGCGGCTCGGCCAGTGTGGTCGTGTCGCCGACCTTGTCGGCTTCGCCTTCGGCGATCTTCCGCAGGATGCGCCGCATGATCTTGCCCGAGCGCGTCTTGGGCAGGCCGGGCGCCCAGTGAATGACATCCGGCGCCGCGAACGCGCCAATCTCCTTGCGGACGTGCCCGACCAGCTCCTTCTTCAGCGCGTCGGTGTACTCGCGGCCGACCTTCAGCGTCACGTACGCGTAGATGCCCTGGCCCTTGATCTCGTGCGGATAGCCCACTACCGCCGCCTCGGCCACCGCCTGGTGGGACACCAGCGCGCTCTCGACCTCCGCCGTTCCGAGGGGGTGCCCGGATACGTTGATCACGTCGTCCACGCGGCCGTTGATCCAGTAGTAACCGTCTTCGTCGCGGCGGCAGCCGTC
>JACAEG010000028.1 GCA_013388965.1 Pseudorhodoplanes sp.
GATCCGGATCGCGAGCCACCTGCTGGAGGAGAGCGCCGACGACATCGTGCTGGAGCACGGCGCTGCGAAGGTGGCGGGAACGGACCGCGCGATCCCGATCGACGCGCTGGCGCGCTCAGCCTATCACCAGACGCATCGCTTCGGCGGCGAGATCGGGCCCGGCCTGAACGAGAGCGCGAGCTACGATCCGCCCGGCACCTTCTCCAATGCCTGCCATGCCGCCATTGTCGAGGTCGATATCGAGACCGGCGGCGTGACCATCGAGAAATTCGTGGTGGCGGAGGATGCCGGCCGGCTGATCAACCCGATGATCGTGGACGGCCAGATTCACGGCGGCGTCGCGCAGGGCATCGCCAACGCGCTCTATGAGGAGATCGTCTACGACGAGACCGGCAACATCCTCACCACCACGCTTGCGGATTACCTGCCGCCGACCTCCCACGAGATTCCGCCGATCGAGATCCATCATCTCGAGACGCTGACCGAGGCCTCGGTCACGCAGGCCAAGGGTCTGGGCGAGGGCGGCACCATCGGCGCACCCGCCGCCATTGTGAACGCAATCAACGACGCGCTGTCGCCGTTCGGCGTGTCGATCGACGAATTCCCGGCAACGCCGCAGCGCATCCGCGCGGCATTGCGCGCCGTGCAGGAGAAAGGCGCATGAGCGAGAAGGCTGCTGTCAGGCTTTCGGTCAACGGCCAGGACTACGCGCTGGAGGTCGAGCCGCGCCGCACGCTGGTCGATGCCATCCGCGAGGATTGCGGCCAGACCGGCACGCATATCGGCTGCGAGCACGGCGTGTGCGGCGCCTGCACCGTGCTCGTGGACGGCGAGCCGGTGCGCTCCTGCCTGATGTTCGCCGTGCAGGCCGACGGCAAGGCGATCCGCACGGTCGAGGGCCTTGCCGACGGCGACAATCTGCATCCGCTGCAGCGCGCCTTCATGGAGCATCACGGGCTGCAATGCGGCTTCTGCACGCCGGGCTTTCTGATGCTGGCCGCCGGCGTGCTGGAGCGCGAGCCGGACATTTCGGACGAGGACCTGCTCGACGTGCTGTCCTCCAATCTCTGCCGCTGCACCGGCTATCAAAACATCATCAAGGCGGTGCGGGCGGCGGCCGCGGAGATGCGGGCGCGCTGATGGTCTTTGTCGGCCGCTCGGTCCCGCGACTCGAAGACCGGCCGTTGGTGACGGGCCGGGGGCGGTTCGCCGCCGATGTGTCGTTCCCCCACATGCTGCACATGCGCGTCGTGCGTTCGGTCTTTGCGCATGGGCGCATCGTTGCCATCGACACGGCTGCTGCGCGCGCCTTGCCGGGCGTCGCGGCGATCTGGACCTTCGACGACATCGCGCACATCCCGCCGATCGATTTCCGCCTCACGCGGGTGGAGGGGCTCGAGCCCTATCGCCAGACCATCCTCGCGCGCGAGCGCGTGCGCTATGTCGGCGATCCGGTCGCGGCGGTGTTCGCGGAGGACCCCTATGTCGCGGAAGACGCGGCCGATCTCGTCGCGGTCGAGATCGAGGAATTGCCGGCCTTGCTGGACGCGGCCGCGCTTGGCGAATTCGAGCCCGGACGCGCGACCGAGCCGGCGGTGATCCGCAAGGGCTATGGCGATGTCGAGGGCGCCTTCCGCAGCGCGCATGCCGTGATCGAGCTCGATCTCGCGGTCGGGCGGCACTCCGGCGTGCCGATGGAAACGCGCGGCGCGATCGGGCGCTATGACGCCGCGCGCGATCTGCTGGAGATGTACGGCGCGGCCAAGGTGCCGCACTGGAACCGCGACAACATCGCGCGCATGCTGGGGCGCGACCCGTCCACCGTGCATCTCCACGAGGGTCATGTCGGCGGCGGCTTCGGCATTCGCGGCGAGCTGTATCCCGAGGACGTGCTGGTCTGCGCCGCGGCGGTGAAGCTCGGGCGGCCGGTGAAATGGATCGAGGACCGGCGCGAGCACCTGATCGCGGCCAACCATTCGCGCCAGCAGCGTCATCGCGTGCGCGCGGCGGTCGATGCGCAGGGCCGCCTGCTTGGGATCGACGACGAATATTTCCACGACCAGGGCGGCTATGTGCGCACGCATGGCGCAACTGTGCCCGACCTCGCCGCAGCCATGCTGCCCGGCCCCTATCGCGTGCCGAACTACCGCGCGGCAGGCCATATCCGGCTCACCAACAAGACGCCGTGCGGCACCTATCGCGCGCCCGGCCGCTACGAGAGCACGTTCGTGCGCGAGCGGCTGATGGATGCGGTTGCGGCAAGGCTCGGCCTGTCCGGCGTCGAGGTGCGGCGGCGCAACTTCATCGCGATGAGCGAGATGCCCTATGAGCGGCCGGTCGACACGCTTGGCACCCATGTCGTGTACGATTCCGGCGACTATGCGGGGCTGCTCGACAAGGCGCTTGCCGGCATCGGCTGGGACAATCTGCAGGAGAGGCTGCGCGCGCGGCGCGCGAAGGGCGAACTGGTCGGCGCAGGGCTCGGCATCTTTGTCGAGAAGAGCGGGCTCGGGCCGTTCGACGGCGTGAAGATTTCCGTCGATACCGGCGGGACCGTCGAGGTCGTCACCGGCGCGGCGTCGGTCGGGCAGGGTGTCGAGACCGTGATCGCGCAGATTTGCGCCGATGCGCTCGGCGTCGATTACCGGCGCGTGCGCGTGGTGCACGGACAGACCGACCGCATCGCCTTCGGGCTCGGTGCCTTCGCCTCGCGCGTCACGGTCATGACCGGGGAGGCGACGCGGATCGCGGCGGGAAGGGTCAGGGCCAAGGCGCTCGATATGGCGGCAGAGCTGCTGCAATGCTCGGCCGCCGAGCTCGATATTCAGGACGGCGAGGTGCGCCGAGGAAGCGGACTTCTACGAGCATCGATGCGGATAGAAGATGTGGCGAGGCATCTGCTGCCGTCCTCGCGCACGCGGGGTCAGCGCGAGCCCGGCCTCTCCGCCGAGGGCTGGTTCTTCACCGACCACATGAACTATCCCTATGGCGTTCACATCGCTCAGGTTTCGGTGGATGCGGATACGGGCGGGGTGACCGTCGAGCGCTTCCTGGTGGCCTATGACATCGGCAAGGCCGTCAATCCCATGCTCGTGCAAGGGCAGATCCTCGGCGGCTTCGCGCAGGGGCTCGGCGGCGCCCTGTTCGAGGAATTTCTCTACGACGAGCGCGGCGAGCCGCTCAGCGTCACATTCGCCGATTACCTGATGCCGACCGCCCGCGAAGTCCCTGATATCGCTGTGATAATTTCGGAGGACGCGCCGTCGCCGCGCAATCCGCTCGGGCTCAAGGGCGCGGGCGAGGGCGGCGTCAACGCGGTCGGCGCCGCGATCGCCTCCGCCATCGATGACGCCATCCAAGTCCCTGGCGCCATTACGCAACTTCCCGTCACGCCGCAGCGCTTGCGCGCCATTCTGCGCGCGCTCGGCGGCCTCTGAAGCGCGATTTATCCAAGCTTTTTGAGCAGCCGCACGGCTGTCCGCTGCTCGTCCTCCGTCAGCGGCGCGAGCGTATCGGCGGTGATCTGGGCCGCCACAACGATGGCAGCTTCCGCCACGCGCCGGCCGTTCTCGGTGAGCGCGATCGCGCGCCGCCGGCGGTCGCGCGGATCGCCCTGCGTCGTGACGAAGCGGCGCAGCCGCAGCCGGTCGACGATGCCCTTGATGGTCGCGGCATCGAGATAGATCAGCCGGCCGAGATGGTTCTGCGAGCAGGGGCCGACCTCGTACAATTTCGCGAGCGCGGCAAATTGCGGCTGCGTCAAGCCCTCGATCATCCTGGACATGAAGATCGCCGTGTGACGCTGCATCGCCACGCGCATCAGAAAGCCGACCTGATCGTCCAGAACGTAGGCAGCGGCATCGCTGCGGACGGCAACAGGCTTCAGGCGGGTGGGGCGTGCCATAGGCGTCCTCAGACGGTGAGAAAACTGCGCTGCACGTCGATGTTGCCGGAAAGCTCGGCCATGCTGCCCTGCCAGTGAATCTGACCCTTTTCCAGCACATAGACGCGATCGGACACGAGTTCGGCGAAGTTGATGTTCTGCTCCGACAGGAGAATGGAGAGACCCTGCTTCTTCAATTCGACGATCGTGTGCGCCATCTGCTCGACGATCACCGGCGCGACCCCCTCCGACGGCTCGTCGAGCAGAACCAGAAGCGGATTGCCCATCAGCGTGCGCGCGACCGTCAGCATCTGCTGCTCGCCGCCGCTCATATGGTTGCCGAGCCGGTCGGGCATCTGCCCGAGATTCGGAAACAGCGCAAACAGCCGTTCGGGCGTCCAGGCCTCGGTCTGCGCGGTGCCTTCGATCATGCGCGGCGGCTGGCGGCCGACATCGAGATTCTCGAGCACCGTCAGGTCCGAAAAAATGCGCCGGTCTTCCGGCACGAAGCCCATGCCGAGCCGCGCAATCTCGAAGGTCTTGAGGCTCGTGATATCCCGCCCGCGAAACGTGACCTGTCCGGATTTCTTCGCGATCATCCCCATGATCGATTTCATGGTGGTGGATTTTCCGGCGCCGTTGCGTCCCATCAGCGCGACGACCTCGCCGCGCCCGACCTCGAAGGCAAGATCGTAGAGAATGCGGGCGGCGCCGTACCAGGCGCTCAAATCCCGCACCGCCAGGACGGGCTCGCCGGTCATGCACCCTCCTTCGCCCGCTCGAAGGTCTTGCCGGTCCCGAAATAGACCTCCTGCACCTTTGGATTCTCACGGATCGCGCGCGCGTCGCCGTCGGCGATCAACCTGCCGCGCGCCAGAACGATGATCCGGTCGGCAAAGGCGAACACGACATCCATCGAGTGTTCGGTGAAGAGCACCGAAATGCCGCGTTCCACCACCAGACTTTTGACCAGCGCGATCAGCTCGTTGCGCTCCTTTGGCGCCATGCCGGCCGTCGGTTCGTCCATCAGCAGAAGGCGCGGCTCGTTGGCGAGCGCAACGGCAAGCTCCACGCGCTTGACGTCGCCATAGGCGAGCTCCCGGCAGGCGCGATCGGCGGCGGCCGCCAT
The DNA here is from genome assembly GCA_013388965.1 of Pseudorhodoplanes sp. Lineage (GTDB taxonomy): Bacteria > Pseudomonadota > Alphaproteobacteria > Rhizobiales > Xanthobacteraceae > Pseudorhodoplanes. Next base: position 5,013 of record JACAEG010000028.1, read on the forward strand.
GCCGACCTGCTCGAGCAGCGCGATGGCACGTTCGCGATGACGTCGAGCGGCGACCGAGAACATGCTGAAAAGCTCGTCGGCGTGCGAGATCAACGCCATCTGCACGTTCTCGGCGACCGTCATCGATGCGAAGGTCGCTGCAATCTGGAAGGTGCGGCCCACGCCCTGCCGCCAGACCTTGCGCGGCGGCAGGCCGTTGATGCGACGCTCCCCGAGCAGGATGTCGCCGCTGTCCGGCATGATTTGTCCGTTGATCATGTTGAAGCAGGTGGACTTGCCGGCCCCGTTCGGACCGATCAGCGCGAGAAACTCGCCCTTGTCGACGTCGAAGCTGACGCCGTCGACGGCATGAACGCCGCCGAACGACTTGCGCAGATTCCGGATCGACAGGACGCTCATCGCGATTTCCAGGCGGCGTATCGGGCCATGATTCCGCCGACGATGCCGGCGGGGAACACGAGCACCAGAAGCAGGATCGTTGCTCCGAGCAGGGCGCGCCAATATTCCACCTGCCGCATGATGGTATCCTGCAGCATGACGAATGTGGCGGCGCCAACGATCGGTCCGGTAAGCGTCTGGATTCCGCCGAGCAGCACCATTACCAGCCCGTCGATGGAGCGGCCCACGGCAATCGTTTCGGGCGAAATCGAGCCCTTGGCGAAGGCGAAGAGACCGCCGGCCAAGCCGCAGATGCATCCGGCAACCGCGAAACCGACCCAGTGCACGCGCTTGACGTCGATCCCGATCGCCTCCGCGCGCAGGGGCGAGTCGCGGCCCGCGCGCATGGCATATCCGAACGGCGAGAACAGCATCCGTCGCAGCAGCAGCACCGAGAGCACGGCAAAGGCGAGGGCGAGCAGATAATAGTTCGTCGCGGTGTTGAACGGGGCCGCGGGCCATATGCCGACAACGCCGTTCGATCCGCCGGTCACGTCCTCCCATTGGTAGACGATCGACCAGACAATCTGCGCGAATGCGAGCGTCAGCATGGCCAGATAGACGCCCGAAAGGCGGACGGCGAACCAGCCGAACAGGAGGGCCCCCGCGAGCGCGAGCAGCGGCGCGAACGCGATCGCGCCGAGCATCGGTGCGGCAAGGAACTTGACAATAAGCGCAGCGCCATAGGCGCCGAGACCGAAATATGCCGCATGGCCGAAGGAATGCATGCCGCCGGGTCCCATGATGAAATGCAGGCTGGTGGCGAAGATGATCGCGATCAGGATGTCGGTGCCGAGCACGAGCGTATAGGGTGAGGTCTTGGCGAAGAGCGGCAGGCAGATCAGGAGCCCAAGCACGACGAGCCCCAGGAACTTGAGCGCCGCTGTGGCCGGGCGGATCGGTTCCTCCGGCTCGGCGACACTGCGTATCGCGCCCTGCGCGCGGCCCAGGAGACCATGCGGGCGCACGATCAGCACGACCGCCATGACGATGAATTCTGCGACCAGGGTCAGCTTGGAGAAGTTGACGCGAAATCCGCCGAACTCGACTACCCCGATGCCGATGCAAAGCGCCTTGATTTCGGCGATGATGATGGCTGCAAGGTAAGCGCCCGGAATCGAGCCCATCCCGCCGACGACCACGACAACGAAGGCATCGCTGATGACAGTCAGGTCCATCAGCAGATTGGCCGGCTCGCGCGCGACCTGCATCGCACCGCCAAGCCCGGCGAGAAACGCGCCAACCGCAAAGACGGAGGTAAACAGCACGGCCTGATTGACGCCCAGCGCGCCGACCATTTCGCGATCCTGCGTGGCCGCGCGCACAAGGCGCCCGAACCGCGTGCGCGTCAGTACAAGCTGCAAGGCAATGAGAACGATCGGGCCCATCGCGATCAGGAAGAGATCGTAGCTCGGGAAGCGGCGACCGAGGATTTCGACCGCGCCCCGCAGACCCGGGGCGCGAGGTCCGAGCAGGTCCTCGGGTCCCCAGATCCAGAGCGCCGCGTCGTTGATCACCAGCAGGAGCGCAAAGGTCGCGAGCAGCTGAAACAATTCCGGGGCGCGATAGATGCGGCGCAGGAGCAAGATCTCGATCAACGCTCCGATCGCAGCCACGATCAGGGCGGCGGCGACGATTCCGCCCCAGAAGCCCAGCACCCCACCGACCCTCGTGGCGAAGGTGTAGGCGAGATAAATCCCGAGCATGTAGAGCGAGCCATGCGCGATATTGATGATGCGCGTGACGCCGAAGATCAGGGAGAGTCCGGCAGCCACGAAGAACAGGCCTGATGCCGCGGCAAGGCCGTTAAGGGCCTGGAAGAGGAGGGCGTCGATGGTCATGGCTTGCTACTAAGCCGGATGGACCGCAACCGCTCCCATCGGGAGAGGTCGTCCGCGCGGAGCGCGGGCGGGCTGGGAATGACAATCGAGAGAGTTATTCCCCCTCACCCGGCTTGCTCACTTCGTTCGCTCGCCGCCTCTCCCCGGCGGAGAGAGGCGGGCCGAGTTCGTTGCGCGACTGACTTCGAGGTGAAATTACGGCGCGGCAGGGCGCAGCTTCTTCACTTCTTCCGCCGACGGAAGCACTTCGGCGCCGTCAACATACTTGAAGTCCGACATTGTGCCCTTGCCGTCCTTGAGCGCGATCTTGCCGACATAGGCGCCCATCGTCGCCTGGTGATCGCTGGCGCGATACTCGAACGGTCCGAACGGGCTCGGGACCTTCAGCCCGCGGAATGCCGCAATCAACTTGTCAGTGTCGGTCGAGCCGGCCTTCTTGATGCCTTCGGCGAGCGAATAGATCGTCGCATAGCCGACGATCGAGCCGAGCCGCGGATAGTCGTTATATTTTTTCATGTAGGCGTCGACGAATGCCTTGTGCTCGGGCGTCTTGATCTCGCTCCAAGGATAGCCTGTGACGATCCAGCCGACCGGCGCCTCCTCCTTCAGCGGATCGAGATATTCCGGCTCGCCCGAGAGCAGGCTGACAACGGTGCGGTCCTTGAAGGTGCCGCGGGTCGTGCCCTCGCGCACGAATTTCGCGAGATCAGCGCCGAACAGCACATTGAAAATGGCATCCGGCTTGGCGTCGTCGATAGCCTGCGCCACGGCGCCGGCATCGACCTTGCCCAGCGGCGGCGCCTGCTCGGTGACGAATTCGACGTCGGGCTGCGCCTTTTTCAGCATCGCCTTGAAGTTCTCGGCGGCGGACTGTCCGTATTCGAAGTTCGGATAGACCAGCGCCCAGCGCTTCTTCTTGGCCGCGACCGCATCGGGCATCAGCATCGCCACCTGCATGTAGGTCGAGGCGCGCAGGCGGAACGTGTAGGGATTGCCGTTCTGCCAGGTGATCTTGTCGGTGAGCGGCTCGGCAGCGAGGAAGAAGACCTTTTTCTGTCCGGCGAAGTTCGTCACCGCAAGACCGATATGCGACAGGAAGGTGCCGGTGATCAGGTCGACGCCCTCGCGGGTGATCAATTCCTCCGCGACGCGCACGGCTTCGCCCGGATTGGCGCCGTCATCGCGCGAAATGATCTCGAGCTTCTTGCCGAGAACGCCGCCCTTGGCGTTGATCTCCTCGACGGCCAGCTCCCATCCCTTCTTGTAGGGATCGAGGAAGGCGGGCTGGGCCTTGTAGCTGTTCAATTCGCCGATCTTGATCGTGCCCTGAGCGGAAGCGGGCGCCGCAATTCCGGCGACGATCGCCGTGGCAATGGCAAATTGGAGAACATGACGCCTTGTGGTCATGATCGGACTCCTGTTGTCCCGGGTGTGGATCGATACGTGGTTGGCTGCGGATTGCGCATCCGCCGAGAGCGGTGTCGCGTAGCTAAGCGCAGGCCTGCGCCGACTGCAATCGGCCTTCCTGCGGGTGTGGTCGGCGTCCCGTGGAGAGACATCGTCCGGCCTTTCACGCGCAAATTAGTTTGCACACAAATAATCCGTCTCAATCCGCCGGCTTGTCAAGACGCATCTGGCCTCACACGATCGGTCTCTCACGAGCGCGGGTGGATGCTGCAAAGTGCGGCAAACGTGATGAAGTTCGCGGCAGGGCTCACGATGATCGGCTGTTCCCGGCGCACGGATGAACGAGCGCGGCGACGGCGGCAGCGACGGCAAGCAGGCGCGCGTCCTCGCCACGCGGCGCAGCAAGCTGGAGGCTGACGAACAAATCCGCGGCGCCGGTACAGGGCAGGGACAAGGCAGGTCCGCCTACGGCGTTCGCGAGCGAGGTTTCGGCGATCAGGGCCGTGACGACCGGCATTCGCCGTCCGCGGATATCGATGCGTTCGGTGCCGACGCCCGGCGGGAGGACCGGAAGCGTCGGCGTGAGGATCGCATCGAGGCCGGAACAAGCGGCATCGAAGGTCCGGCGGATGTCGCCAGCGGCTGCGCGGGCGGCGGCGACGTCGTCATCTGTCAGCCTTGATGCGGCCGCAAGCGCGCGCTGTGCGGTATCGGGAAAGAGCTGCGGCATTGCGGGCCAGTCATGCGCGTAGATTTCGCGCGCTTCGGCAAGCACGAGGATCGAATGCGCGAAGATCGTCGCGTCGCGGTCCGGCAGAACGACTGTGCAAATCTCCATGCCGCCCATGCGGAGCCGCTCGACGGCGCGCTCGAATATGGCGGCGACAGCGGGGGCGCAGGCGGCAAGGCGATTGCGGTCGATACCGAGACGCACAGAGGCGCCCGCAATTCGCGCCGGTTCGGTGCCGAGCAAGGTCGCCGCTGCAGGCGCAAGCGCATCGAGGCTGCGCGCCATCAGCCCTACGGTGTCGAGCGACGGCGCGAGCGGCCATACGCCGTCGAGCGATACTGGACCGTGGCTCGGCTTGAAGCCGACAAGTCCGCAGCAGGCGGCCGGGATGCGGACGCTTCCGCCGGTATCGGTGCCGAGCGCGATGTCGGCGAGACCGGCGGCCAGCGCCGCGGCGCCTCCGCCGGACGACCCGCCGACGACGCGGCCGGGCAGCACGGGATTTCTTACGTGCGGCGTCGTCACGCCAAAACCGCCGGCATCGGTGCGCGTCATGCCGACGAAGCGCGCGCCCGCATGCAGCAGGCGGCTTGCGGCGGGAGCGGTCTCTGTCGCGATGCGGTCGGAAAAAAGCGGAAGCCCCGCGGTGAAGGGCTCGCCCTTCACCGCGATGTTGTCCTTCACCGCGAGCCGCAGATGCTGCAGCGGACCCGCCTCGCCGGATGCGGCCGGATAACGGCTCAGAAACGCGCCGAAAGGATCGGACGCTGCGCCATTGCCGTCGCTGCCGCGCGCGGTCATCTCATCGCTTGTCGCGGAAGCGATCCATCAGCGGCTTGTCCTGGCCGCCGTCGATCTCGATCATGGTGCCGTTGACCATGTGCATCAGCGGGGAGGCGAGCATCACGACGAGGTTGGCGACCTCCTCGACCTCGGCAATGCGGCCCATCGGGATCGAGGCGGGCGCGAGCTTGTCGGCTTCCTCGTAGGACAGCTTCATGTCGCGCGCCATCGCCTTCACAAGGCCGGTCCAGCGCTCGGTGCGAACCGGGCCCGGATTGACCGCGACGAAGCTGATGTTGTTCTTGCCGTATTGGCCGGCGAGCGAGAGCGTCAGGTTCTGGCCGGCGGCATTGGCGGCACCGGGGCAGATTTCCCAATAGGATGGCTTCACGCCGTCATTGCCGATCAGGTTCACCACGCGCCCGCCGCCCTGCTTGACCATGATCGGCAGCACGTAGCGCAGGCAGCGCACATAGCCCATGAACTTGAGCTGCAGGCCCTTCTCCCAGTCGTCCTCGCTCAGATGCTCGATCACGCCGCCAGCAGCGGAGCCCGCATTGTTGACCATGATGTCGCAGCGGCCGAGCGCCTTGTGCGCCTGCTCGATGAAATTCCTGGCCTCGTCGTTGCTGCGCAGGTCGGCAGGAATCGGGACGATCTTGCGGCCGGTCGCCGCTGCGATCTCCTTCGCAGCAGCTTCCAGCGGCTCCTTGCGGCGCGCGCAGATCGCGACATCGACGCCTTCTTTCGCAAGCCCGAGTGCGATGCCCTTGCCGATGCCCTCGCTGCCGCCTGTCACAAAGGCGGTCTTGTCCTTAAGATGCAGTTCCATCGTTCAGCTCCTCCGATCGATTTCGAATTCTCGTCGTTACGTCCCGGTGAAGCGCGGCGTGCGCTTCTCGGCAAAGGCCTTGCGACCTTCGGCATAATCGGCGCTGGCATCCGCCGCCGCGTAGAGCCGGCGCGCTTCGGCCTCCAGGCCAGCCTCGCCGGATGCAAGCGCGCGGATTGCGGCCTTGGCCGCGCGGATGGTCAGTGGTGCATTGGCGGCGATGGCGGTTGCCAACGACAAGGCGGCGTTCTCGATGTCCTGGGCTGGCGCCATGACATGCACGGCGCCGAGCGCATAAGCGCGGGCCGCCGGCAGGCGTTCGGCCGTGAACAATATCTGCCGCGTCGCTCCGGCGCCGAACACGCGCACGAAGCGGGCGATGCCGCGCGGATCGTAGCCGAGCCCGAGTTTCGCGGCCGGCACCGCAAAGAACGCGTCGTCGGCGGCAATCCGCAGGTCGCAGCTTGCCGCGAGCGATGCGCCCGCACCCATGCAGGCCCCCCGGATCAGCGCGATGGTCGGCTGCGGAATGGCCTCGATCGCGCGGCAGGTGTCTTCGACGAGATCGTCGTAGCTGCCGGCATTCGCCGCGCCCGAGCGCGCCTCGTCGAACCCCGTGATGTCGGCGCCCGCCGAAAAGGCGATGTCTCCGTCGCCGCGGACGATGATGGCCCGGATGTCGCCGCGCGCCGCGGCCGACTGCGCGAAGGCTGCGAGCTCCCCCCACATCGACGCGGAGATCGCGTTGCGGCGAGAGGGATTGCGCAGCCTCAGCGTGGCTATGGCGCCTTCGAAATCGGCTGCAATATCGCCCGCCATCCGTCCCGTTCCTCAGGTCATGTCAGGTCGGCGGACGATGCGACATCCAGCGCCCCGCCTCCGCGGCTGCGAAGAGATCGGCGAGCGCAGCATTGAAGATGTCCGGTTCTTCGCTGGTGATGGTGTGGCCCGAGCGCGGAACGACCAGAAGGCCGGCGGTCGGCACCGTGCGCTTGAGAAACAGGCTGCCGTCGAGGCAGGGAAAATCCTCGTCGCCCACGATCACAAGCAGCGGCACTGAGAACGCCTTGAGCTGCTCCTCCATCTCCCACAGCGTCGGGCGCTTGAGCTGCAGGTTCAGCATCGTCAGCGCGTGCCCGGTCGCGGAATGCTCCGACAGCATTCTCGCGAACTCCGCCCAGCCGCGCGGATCCTTGTTCTTCTGCGTCTGGCGCATCGGCGCGTCCGCATATTTGGCGGCGGCCGAGACGATGCCTTCCTCGGCAAACATCCTTCCGGTCTCGGCGGCGAGCGCCTTCATCGCCTCGCGTTGCGCGGCGTCCGGCGTCGAACCCCATCCGCATCCGGCCGCGGTGACCGAAAGACAGCGCTGCGGATAGGTCATCCCGACATGCAGGGCCGTGTAAGCCCCCATCGAATGGCCGACGATATGGGCCTTTCCGATGGAGAGCGCATCCATCAGGGCGATGACATCGTCGCGGGCAATGTCCTGCGAATAGCGCGCCGGATCTTCCGGCACGTCGGAGGGCGGATAGCCGCGCTGGCTGTAGGTGACGCAGCGATGATCGCGCGCGAAGCGCCGCATCTGCGGCTCCCAGGTGCGATAGTCGGCCGCATATTCGTGAACGAAGACGACCGGAGTTCCGGTGCCGGCTTCCTCGCAATAGAGCCGGACGCCGTCCGGCATCGTCACATGCGGCATGTCGCCCTCGTCCCGCGCACCGATCGCGGCATTCGTTTGTACACAAACGACATCGTAGCCGGATTGCGCCCGTTCGCAAGGGCCCGGAAGAGCGACCGCCCGGCCGGCGCCTATTCGGCCGCTTGCCGGCGGGATGGCGACGCGCCGGTCGCGACATTGCCGAGCAGATCGAGGCCGAAGCGGCTGGCGCTTGCGCGCAGATGCTCGCGCACCAGTTCGAGGAACGAGGTGGACGCGGGCGAGAGCGACTCGCCCGCGCGCGTAATAACGCCTACCGTGCGTTTTGCATCGGGTTCGTTCAACGGGACGAAACCGATATCCGCCGGTGCGTTGGTGACGGCAAGGCGCGGCAGGATGGTGACGCCGACATTGGCGCGCACGAGCGCGATCAGCGAAAGAACATTGTAGACGATGATCGGCGAGCGCCTGGTCGGCGGCTCGCCCGTCGCGACACTCCGATCGGAGATCGCATTGGTGAGCAAAACCCGATCCTCGACCGATTTCCAGCCATGTGCCCTTCCCGAATTGAACAGCGGATCGTCGCGACGGCAGACGATGCCGAGAGGCTCCGAGAACAGCGGTTCAAAGGCGATGGCGCGACGATCGGCCGGATAGCTGCCGAGCCCAAGCTCGATCGTGCCGGCCTGCACCATGTCGGCGACGCTGCGGGAGTCGGCGTCACGCACCGTGATTTCGACGGCGGGCGCACGGTTGCGAAACTCGATGATGACGTCCGGGAGGAAGGTGGTTGCGACCGAGGGGACCGAAGCGATGTCCACGCGGCCGGTCGCGTTGCGCGCAAAGGCCTGCACGGCCGAGAGCGTGCGGTCGTAATGGATCAGCATGTCCCGGACCTGCGAGCGCACGAATTGTCCGACGGCCGTCAGGCGGTTCTTGCGCCCGCCCTCGAAGAGAGGGGCGCCGATCTCGTTCTCGAACAGCTTCAATTGCTCGGAAATCGATGAGGGCGTGCGGCCCAGCTTTTCGCCGGCGCTGCGTATGCTTCCGCTTTCGGCAACGGCGGCGAAGACCCGCAGGGTTGCCACAGAAACGCGCATGATCTCGGCCTCGATTTCGGAAAAATCAAAATTCTTTAGCAGAAATCCGAATTGACCGAAATAGAATGAGCGTCTTTGCTACCGTTCCATGAACAAGGTTCCGACGGCGCCGGCCCATGCCGATCTCAAAGACAATTATATTGGCGGGCGTTTCGTCGCCGGGCCTTCCGCCCGGCCCAGCGTCAATCCGTCCGACCTCGAAGACATTATAGGGTATTACGCCGAGGCCGATACACGTCATTTGGACGATGCCATTGCAGCGGCCCGCTCCGGCGCAGCCGTGTGGGGTGGCGCTCCTCTGGAGCAGCGTCAGCGCGCCTTGATGGCGATCGGCAACGAGCTGTGTGCCCGCAGCCAGGAGCTCGGCGAGCTGCTGTCGCGCGAGGAGGGCAAGCCCCGCGCGGAAGGGGTGGGCGAGGTCTTCCGCTCCGGGCAGTTCTTCCAGTATTTCGCCGCCGAGGCGCTGCGCGTGCAGGGCTCCACGGCGGATTCGGTGCGGCCCGGAATCGAGATCGACGTCCGCCGCGAACCGCTCGGGGTGGTCGCCGTCATCTCTCCGTGGAATTTCCCTCTCGCGACCGCAAGCTGGAAGATCGCCCCGGCGCTCGCATTCGGGAATGCCGTGATCTGGAAGCCCGCGAGCGTCACGCCGGCGATTGCCTGGGCTCTGACCGAAATCGTCAGCCGGCAGGACCTGCCGGCCGGGACCTTCAATCTCGTGATGGGCAGCGGGGCCGTCGTCGGGAACGGCCTTGCGGCCAGCCCCGATATCGACGCGATCACCTTTACCGGCTCCTATGAGGTCGGCCGAGACGTGGCGGTGAAGGCTGCTCCGAACCTGACGCGGATCCAGCTCGAAATGGGGTCGAAGAACGCGCTCGTGGTCATGGACGACGCCGATCTCGATCTTGCGGTCGCGCACGCCCTGAACGGCGCCTATTTCGGATCGGGCCAGAAATGCACGGCCTCGTCGCGGCTGATTGTGCACCGCGCCATCCACGACGCCTTTGTCGAGAAACTCAAGGCGGCGACGGAAGCGCTGGTGGTCGGGCACGCGCTCGACAACGGCACCCAGATCGGCCCGCTGGTCGACGCGCGGCAGCTTGAGCAGGCGCTTGCCTATGCGAAGCTCGCGGAAACAGAGGGTTGCGAGCGTGTCTGCGGCGGCGTCGCGCTGGAAAGACGGACAAGGGGCCATTACTTCCAGCCCGCATTGTTCATCAACAGCCGCAACGACATGCGCGTGAACCGCGAGGAGATGTTCTGCCCGATCGCCTGCGTCATCCGCGTCGACAGCTATGAGGAAGCGCTCGCGGTTGCGAACGACACGCAATACGGCCTGACCTCCGGCATCATGACTCGCTCGCTCGCCCACGCCACCCATTTCCGTCGCAACATCAAGACCGGCTGCGTGATGGTCAATCTGCCGACGGCGGGCACCGACTACCACGTGCCGTTTGGCGGCCGAAAGAAGTCCTCGTATGGTCCGAGAGAGCAGGGTCAGGTGGCCGTCGAATTCTTCACGGTCATGAAGACGGCCTACATCAATTCGGGGGCACCGGTGTAACGCATGCAGACACGCACGCCGCAATCGCCGGGTTTCCTTATCGACGGCCTGCAATACTGCAACTGGTCCGAGAAGATCTTTCGCGAGCTGAAGGCGGGCGGAGTCACCGCCATTCACGTCACGATCTGCTACCACGAAAACTTCCGGGAAACCGTCTCCAATATCGTGCGGTGGAACGGCTGGTTCGAGCGCTTTCCGGACCTGATCTTTCACGGTCGGACCGGCGAGGATGTGCGGCGCGCCGCGCGCGAGGGCCGCACCGCCGTCTTCTTCGGTTTCCAGAACCCGTTGCCGATCGAGGATGACATCGGGCTTGTCGAGATCTGCCACACGCTGGGCGCGCGTTTCATGCAGCTCTCGTACAACAACCAGAGCTTGCTGGCATCCGGCTGCTACGAGGCGCACGACACCGGCATCACCCGCATGGGCCGCGAGGTGATCCGCGAGATGAACCGCGTCGGCATGGTAATCGACATGTCGCATTCGGGCGAGCGTTCGACGCTCGAGGCGATCGAGCTGTCGCAGCGCCCGATCGCGATCACCCATGCCAACCCGGCATCCTGGCACAAGGTGTTGCGCAACAAGTCCGACGCCGTGCTGCGCGCGCTCGCGCAAGGCGGCGGCATGCTCGGATTGAGCCTCTATCCCATGCATCTTGCAGGCGGGTCCAATTGCACCCTGCAGAGCTTTTGCGAGATGGCGGCACGCACGGCCGACCTGATGGGCGTCGAGCATATCGGCATCGGCTCAGACCTCTGCCAGGATCAGCCGGATTCCGTGGTTGAATGGATGCGAGTCGGGCGGTGGACCAAGCACCCCGAAAGCATGGCGGGCACGCTCGGCAAGCCGGTGTTCCCTCAGCAGCCGGAATGGTTCCGCGGCAATCTCGATTTTGGCAGGATTGCAGCCGGCCTCGCCGGTGCCGGGTTCGCTGCCGACGAGATCGACCGCATCATGGGCCTCAACTGGCTCGAATTCTTCGACCGATCGTTCGGGCCGGCATCGGTCGCCGAGCCCGCCGCAACCGCAATACCCGTTGCCCGAATGGCGGGCGAACGGAGTTAGGTAATGACATTGCAGCCGCTGGAAAGGACGTTTCGGCCTGAAGCGGCTCCCACCGCCGCGGTGCCGATGCGTCCGCCGTCCACGGTCATGAAGCTTGCGCGGCTTGGCAGCTTTCACCAGACCCGGCTGAGCTTCATGCGCGTGCTGCTGCGGCGGCTTGCGCGCGAGCGGTGGACATTGGACCGGCCCATCTGGGAGCTTGACGAGCGCGGCGTCGGCGTCGGGGTCTATCGCGCGCGTGGCCCGGCGCGGACCTACAGCCTTGTCGCTTTCAGCCACGATCTGCCGCCTGAGAAGCGCACCGATCGCGTCATTGCCGAGGAATGGGATGCAACCTTCGCGCTGGTCGACGGCGAGCCGTCCCCGGCCGACATTGCGCGACTGAGAAATAATGTGCCGCGGCAGGAAGCGGGCCGTGTCGCGGCGAGCGAACTGGTTTTGGCGCGCGCCAACAGGAGCGTGCGGCTGTTCGATCATGTGGTGCAGTCACTGGCCGCGGGCCGCCAGCCGGATTCAGCCGATCTCGCCGCGATCGGCTACCTGATGCGCACGACAGCGGTTTACGGCAGCGGCAAGTTCGGGCTCGCCGATCGCGAGAGCATCTGCGGGCGGCCGGAATTCGCCGGACCCTTCCAGGCCGAGATGCTCGCCGTCTTTCTCATTCGCGCCTTCACGTTCGACCTGGTCGATCATCTCGCCCGGGCGGCGTCACCGAAGGCGGTCCCGCTCGATCCCGCCTTGCGCCGCAGCCTCGGTGTCGGCAATGCGACCGGGCTCGGGATGGCGCCTTTCCTGGTCAATCATCCCGCCCTCATCGACCGCTGGATCGCCGCGCGCGAAACCGCGCTCGCGCGCGTGCGCAACCTTGAGGGCGCCGAGCGATGGGCCGAATTCGTGGCACTCCTGCCGCGCGCGCGAGCGCTTGTCGCCGGCTGGAAGGTCGATGACGCCGTGCAGGCGCGGCGCATTGCCGAACTCACGCGCGATCTCGATCGCCTTGCGGCACATGTCGCTGATGTATCGCCCAGCGACTTTCGGCCGTGGGACGAGCTTTATCAGTGGGCCGAAGCGAATCTCGGATTGGAAGGGCAGGAGCTCCTGGTCTCGCTCCTGATCGAGCCGCACGGCGCGCTGGTCGACGATCTCGCCGAGCAGATGGCCTGCGACGAGGATGCGGAATTTACCATCGATGGCGCAATGACGCTGGCGCAACTCCAGCACGCCATCGAGACGCGTTACGCCTTTGCGCTTGCGACCGATTTTTCGCTGACGGCCGCGCAGGCCCGTTTCTGGTATGTGTCGGAAGAAAAGCTCGAGCCGCGGCTGGGCGAACGCGCGCAGGAGGATGGCGCGGAGCGCGAACAGCCGCTCACCGTGGCGCGCGATGTCGCAGCCCTTGGCCGCGCGCTGCAAGGTCGGGCAGGGGCGGAGCGGCTGGGAGATTTTCTGCGCGACAATCCCGACTTCCGCAATGTGGTGCGCCGCGTGCAGATCGCGATCCGTCATCCCTACGCGGAGGTGCAGGACAATCTGCTCGACGCAGCGATGCGGCCGATCGATCTCCTTCGCTGCAAGCTCGCCTGTTTCGGGGCGACGCGGTTCGATCCGAAATCCGATCGCTGGGTGCGGATCACGATGTTCCAGGGTGCCCCGCTTCCCGAGGACATCGGCCGCGGGAGAGTCGACGATTGGATCTATCCGCCCGCTCTCCCCGGGAGCGCCGCATGAATTTCTCGCTCAACGAGATCGAGGCCGAAGTGCGCAAGGCCGTGCGCGGCGCCGGTCTTTCGTGGGGGCTCGGCGAGGAGGCCGGCAAGGCTGCGCGCTGGCTGGCGTCGCAGAATGCGGATGCCTCGCGCGCGCTCGCCGATATTCTCGACCGGCACGACCGGCACGAGCTTGACGTCCAGATCGTCCGGTCGGGCGACGGTGGATGGCGCGGAAAAAATGGCGCGCCGCTCTGTCCGCTCACGCTCGGCGCCGCGATCTGCGACGATGCCTGGCGGCTGGCCGGAGGCGAGGCGCTGCGCGCGGAACGGGTGGCGCAGCCGTTGCTGCTGCTTCCTTTCGTGGCGCGCGCCGCACGCGCTGCACATCGCTCGTTGATGCTCGATGCCGACGGCTGGCAGACCGCGTTTTCGGCTGCGGGCCGTTGCGCGACGCCGCTAGCCGTGAAGGCGATGCCGGAGGGGGCGCAAGTGATATGCAAGGAGACCAGGGAGAGCGTCGTGACGCCGGACACGGCTTCCTTTGCCCGCCCGGATGTCGATCCGTCGGCCTGGAGACGGATCGAGCGTTTTGCATACCGGACCTATGTTCCGGCGACCGAGCATTCGCGCCTGCACGGCGCGGGCGCGGGCATGATCGACAATGACTGAGGCGAGGCGCGCAGCATGAGCAATACCGCGCAGACCGTGATGGCGATCGACGACATCGCAGCGCTCGCACGCGAGGCGCTCATCGCCGCGGGCGCGTCCGCATTGCAGGCGCAGCCGCTCGCCAGGGCGATCGCCGCGGCGGAAGCCGACGGCATTCCCTCGCACGGCCTGTCGTATCTTCCGACCTATTGCGAGCATCTGCGCTGCGGCAAGGTCTTGGGCGGCGCCATCCCCGAGGTGAGCAAGCCGAAGCCGGCTCTGCTGGTGGTCGATGCCAAAAGCGGATTTGCGCATCCCGCGATCGAGGCGGGTTTCTCGCAGCTTGCGCCGCTTGCGCGCGAGATGGGCATAGCCGCGATGGCGGTGCGCAACTCATATA
>JACAEG010000011.1 GCA_013388965.1 Pseudorhodoplanes sp.
CGCCGTGGCCGCCGCGCAGGCCTCCGCCGCTATGGGCTCCGTCGCGCCCGAGGCCGACAAGAAGCCGGAAGCGAAGCTCGGCGAGCGCATGAAGAAGCTGCTCGTCGGCGCCAGCGTCTTTGCGATTGTCGTGGGCGGGGCGCATGTCGCCTTCAACTCGTTCTTCTCGCACGACGACACATCCGACACGCCGCCGGCGGTGGAAGAACCTGCAAAGACGCCGGTCGAGCCGAAGGCGCCCGCGCCGGAACGCAACGACGGTCGCCAGTCCAGTCTGCAGGCGCCCGCAGACCCCGCGCCGGGCGCGCCGGCAGAGATCGTCAACGACGACACCGGTTCGATCAACGATCAGACCACCGCCTCCTTGCCGGCCATGCCGCCGCTGGAGCCGCTCGACGAGCGCCTGATGCTGTCCGACAAGCTGCCGGTGCCCCTGCGCAATGCCGCCGCCAACGGCGATCCCGCCGCCGCCTACGAAGTGGCCATGCGTCATCTCGACGGCCGCGGCGTCCCGCAGAATCTCCAGCAGGCCGCCTTGTGGCTCGACCGCGCCGCGAATGCCGGGCTGGCGCCCGCGCAGTTCCGGCTCGGCAGCCTGTACGAGAAGGGCCAGGGCGTGAAGAAGAACCTGGAGGCGGCGCAGAAGCTCTATCTCGCCGCCGCCGACAAGGGCAACGCCAAGGCCATGCACAATCTTGCCGTGCTGCAGGCCGAAGGCGCCCGCGGCAAGCCCGACTACAAGGCCGCCGCGCAATGGTTCCGCAAGGCCGCCGAACGCGGCGTCGCCGACAGCCAATACAATCTCGGCGTCCTCTATGCGCGTGGCATCGGCGTGGAGCAGAACCTGTCGGAATCCTTCAAATGGTTCACGCTCGCGGCGGCGCAGGGCGACAAGGATTCGACCGCGAAGCGCGACGAGGTCGCCGCGCGACTCGACCATCAATCCCTGATCACCGCGCGCCTCGCGGTCCAGAATTTCGTTGCGGTTCCGCAGCCGGACGACGCGGTCAATGTGAGGGCGCCTGAGGGCGGCTGGGACAAGCCGGCCATGCCGGCGTCCCGCACACCCAAAAAGCCGCGGACGATCGAGCCGGCGCGCTCCACGGCCTCGTGAGAATGCGACATCCAGCCGCCGATTGAAGCCGTCGCCCTCGGCAATCTGATGCTATACCCGTCCCAGGGGCAGGCTGCGTGCCGTTGGCGCGCGGCGTTGCTTGCTGCGTCCGCAATACCGCCACATCCGACCCGCTCCATCGCATCGTGCAAGTTTACCTCCCCATCGCAGACCTTCCCGTCAACATGTTCCTGATCGTTGGCATGGGGCTGACGGTCGGGTTCATTTCGGGGATGTTCGGGGTCGGCGGCGGGTTTCTGATGACCCCGCTGCTGATCTTTATCGGGGTGCCGCCAGCGGTCGCGGTCGCGAGCGTGACGAGCCACATCGCCGCATCGTCCTTTTCCGGCGCCCTGACCTACTGGCGCAAGCGCGCGGTCGATCTCTGGCTCGCGTTCATCCTGCTGACCGGCGGCATCCTCGGCACGGCGCTCGGCGTCTGGCTGTTCACGCTGCTGCGCTCGATCGATCTGCTCGACCTGATCATCAGCCTTTCCTACGTGATCCTCCTGTCCACTGTCGGCGGATTGATGCTGGTGGAGAGCGTGCAGGCGATCCTGCGCAGCATCCGCGGACAACCCGTGCTGCTGCGGCGCCCGGGCAGCCATGCCTGGTTCCACGGCCTGCCGCTCAAGACGCGCTTCAAGCGCTCGAAAATCTACGTCTCCGCGATTCCCGTGGTCGCGATCGGAATCATCATCGGCTTCGTCGGCGCGATCATGGGCATCGGCGGCGGCTTCATGCTGGTGCCGATGCTGATCTATCTCCTGCGGGTGCCGACCGCGACCGTGATCGGCACCTCCAACGTCCTCACGCTCGTGACGATGGCGTCCGCGATCGTGATGCACGCGGTCACCAACCACCTGGTCGATGCGATGCTCGCGCTGATGCTGATGGCGGGCGGCGTGATCGGCGCGCAGTTCGGCGCCCGCGCGGGACACAACATGGCCGCGGAGCGCCTGCGCTTCCTGCTCGGACTGCTTGTGCTGGCGGTCGGCATCCGCTTCGCGCTCGATCTGTTCGTGACGCCGAAGGATCTGTTTTCCATCCGCTCGGTCATGGGAGACGGCGGATGAGGAAATTTGCATGCCTCCTCGCCGCGACGGTGGCAATTCTTCTGCCAGGGATGCCCGCGCGGTCCGAGCGCCTGATCACATCGCTCTCCTCGCATCAGGTGATGATCGGATCGAGCTTCACAGGCACCGAGCTCGTGCTGTTCGGTTCCGTGGAGCGCGATGCGGCGACCGTGGCGCGGCGCGGCGAATACGACATCGTGGTCACTGTGGTCGGTCCCCGCGAAATGCTTGTGACCCGCGAAAAGTCGCGCGTGCTCGGCGTCTGGGCCAATACCAGCACCGAGACCTTCGATGCCGCGCCCTCCTATATCGCCGTGCTCAGCAACCGTCCGTTCGGCGAGATCGCCTCGCCGGACCTGCTGCGCCGGTTCGAGGTAGGGCTCGCGAATATCGCCTTCACCAGGAACGCCGGGCCCGACGATGTCGCGCCGCAGCGGCAGTCGCTGTTCCGCGAGGCTCTCGTGCGGATCATGAGCCAGCGAGGACTTTATCGGGAGGGCCCGAATGCCGTGACCTTCCTCACGCCCAATCTGTTCCGCACGAGCATCGTGCTGCCCGCAATCGCGCCGGTCGGCAACTACGAAATCGAGACCAAGCTGTTTGCCGACGGCGTGATGATCGCGCGCACGTCCTCGGCGCTCGAAATCAGAAAGGTGGGCATCGAGCAATTCATCGCGTCGGCGGCGCGCGAGCACAGCTTCCTGTACGGGCTCGGCGTCATGGGCATGGCCCTGGCGACGGGCTGGTTCGCGTCCGTGGTGTTCAGGAAGGATTGACGGCCGACCGCTACGCCGCCCTGGCCGGCCTGTTCACCTGCTCCTTCGCAAAACCCGCGACGCCCGCATAGCCGCGCACGATCGCCTTGCGTTCCTCGAACGAGAGCACGTCGTCGATATTGGTGAAGCCCTCCGGCGCGCGCTGCTCGACCGCGTCGATCACGCCCTCGGGACCGCCCTTGCGGTTCATCATCACGATCTGCGACGTCATCGGCAGGCGTTCCTGCTCATAGGCCCAGAGCGCGTGGAAGACATGCTCGCTCGACACCAGGCGGTCGGCGAGACAGCGCGCGTCGAGGATCGCCTGCGAGGCGCCGTTGGAGCCGACCGGATACATCGGATGGGCCGCGTCGCCGAGCAGCGTCACCCGTCCGTGCGTCCAGCGCGGCAGCGGATCCCGGTCGCAGAGCGGATATTCCCAGAATTCCGGCGTCGCCTCGATCAGCGCCTTGGCATCCATGTAGGGAATGCGGAAGCGCTGCACATGCGGCATCAGGTCCTCGAAGCGGCCGGGCCGCGACCAGTCCTCCTTTTTCGGCGTGCCGCCGCCCTCTCCGACCTTGACCATCACCGCCCAGTTCGTCAGGCAGCGGCCCTCGCGCGAGCCTTCGGCGATCGGATAGAGAACGAGCTTTGCCGCCATGCCGCCCGCGATCACCATCGAGCGGCCGGTGAGAAATGCCGGCCAGTCCTGCGCGCCGCGCCACAGCACGGTGCCGGTGAATCGCGCGGGCTCCTCGTTCGGATAAAGCTGCGCGCGCACGAAGGAATGCAGGCCGTCCGCGCCGATCAGAATGTCGCCGCGCGCGGTCCTGCGATGGCTGCCGTTGCGGTCGAAGAAATAGGCCGTGACCCCGCTATAGTCCTGCGTGAAGGATCCCAGGCGGTGGCCGGTATGGATGCGCGATTCGCCCAGCCGCGCGCGCACGGCGGCATGGATCACCCCCTGCAGCCGCCCGCGATGAATCGAGAATTGCGGATATTCGAAGCCGGCATCGGTGCCGCGCGGCTCGCGCCAGATCTCCTGCCCGAAAATATTGGTGTAGATCAGCTCGTAGGTGCGGATCGCGACCGCATCCAGCCGCTCGAGCAGGCCGAGCTGGGCCAGTTCCTTGATTGCATGCGGCAGGGTGTTGATGCCGACCCCCAGCTCGCGAATGGCGTCCGCCTGCTCGTAGACCTCGCAGTCGATGCCGCGCGCATGCAGCATCAGGGCCGTGGTCAGCCCGCCAATCCCGCCGCCGACAATAATCGCCTTCATCTCCGGTACGCCCCGTACGCTACAATGACCATTTCAGGCATCATGTCGCCGCGGCGGGCCCCCGCGCAATCAGGAGAGCGCCGATTGGTTGATGCCCGCTCCATGCCTACCCGAATACTCCAAAAGCCGGAATTTTGCCTTATTCGCCTCCCGGCGAGGAAGAAAAACGTAAATCTTTCGGGGTTTTATGCTATTTAAGCGATCGTTGACCATAGTTCGGCTTTGCCAATATTGTCGGATTCTCGCCTGAGCCGGCCCGAGTGGGCTTGGCCGCGTTCGATGCGCCTTGCGAAAGCAATGATTTCTCAGGCGCTTAGGGGGATGCAATGCTGCACGGCTCGCTGATTGCGCCGGATGAGTCGCAATTTGCCGTCAGTCCATCGCGGATGACCGAGGCAGGGGCGGGTCCCGACGGCGGGTCAGCCGGCTTTGTGGTCATTCCCGACGCCCACCTGCTGTTCAACTGCGAATTCACCCGCATCGGCAACGACCTCAAGCTCGTCGGCGAGGGCGGCAAGACCTTCGTGGTCCACGACTATTTCAAGACCGACCGGCCGCCCGCGCTGGTGACGCCGGATGGCGCGCATCTGTCCGGCGAGACGATCGATGCGATCGCCGGGGATCAGGCGCCGGGGCAATATGCCCAGGCGGCCGCGCAGCCGGGCGCCGGCGAGGCGATCGGCAAGGTCGCGACCGCGGCCGGCAATGCCACGATCGTGCGCAACGGCGTCGCGATTACCGTCAATGCCGGCGATGTCATTCTCAAGAACGACGTGCTGCGCACGGGCGGCGACGGCGCGCTCGGCGTGATCTTCAACGACGGCACGACATTCAGCCTGACCGCCAACGCACAAATGGTGGTTAACGAATTCGTCTATCAGGAGGGCGGGGCGAACAACCAGGCGCTGTTCAGCCTGGTGCGCGGCTCGATCAGCTTCTTCGCGAGCCAGGTCGCCAAGACCGGCGACATGAAGGTCGCCACCCCGACTGCCACGATGGGCATTCGCGGCACCACCGTGATCGTCGACATCGTGGTCGACACACAGACGCCCGGCGCGATCGGGCAGGTCAATATCAAGCTCTATCCCGACGCCAACGGCAATGTCGGCCGCGTCGAGGTGTTTGCGCCGAACGGCACCCTGCTCGGCACGCTGACCCAATCGGCGACCGGCTTCACGATCCGTCCGGCCGGCCCGCTGCAGGCGATTGCCGAACAGGCGCAGATCAACCCGGCGGAAGCCGCGCGCGACCTCGCGATCCTGCAGTCGCTGTTCAATTCCTCGAATATCGGCCAGCAGCTCCTGCAGCAGCAGCAACAGCAGCAGCAGACCCCCAATCCGAACGATCGCGGCGACAACAATACCGGGCCGCAGAATACCGGCGGGGGCGGGTCGAGCACGCCGACCGACATCATCACTGTCACCGTCAACACCACAACGACGCAGACCGGCGACGGCACCACGCAGACGATCATCACCGACGTTCAGATCACGCAGCCGGACGGCACGACGACGCCTGTGATTCCGCTGCCCGATCCGACAACGCCTCCGCCGGTCGTCACACCCGACACGCCTCCTCCGATCGTCACCGACAACGTGATCATTCGAGGCGATGGTCATGACACCATCATCGGCACGGCCGGCAACGACGACATCTATGCCGGCGGCGGCAACGACGTCATCTATGCCGGGGCCGGAAACGACGAGGTGTTCGGAGAAGGCGGCAATGACATCCTCATTGCCGGCGAAGGCGAAGGCAACGACGTCTATGACGGCGGCGACGGTATTGATACCGTCGTCTTCAGCAGCACGTCGCAGGGCATCGTCGTCAATCTCGCGACCGGCACCGCGAGCGGCGTCGAGATCGGCAGCGACACGCTTTTCGATATCGAGAACGTCACCGGTGGCGCAGGCGCGGACCACATCACCGGCACCGACGCAGACAATATCCTGGTTGGACTGGGCGGCAACGATACGATCAACGGGGCTGGCGGCAACGACATCATCATGGTGAATGCCGGCGACGCCTGGGCCGTCGATGGCGGCGCGGGCGTCGATCGGCTGATGATCGTCGGCTACAGCACAATTTTTGGCGAAGGGGGCGAAGGGGGTCCGCAGGCGAGCGATATCGAGATCGTCGATCTCAATGCCGCGGGTTCCAACGAGATCAGTCTTGACGCGGAAGACATCGCGAACATCAACAGCGATGGAGTTCTGCGGATCGTCGGCGACGAGAATGACTCGGTCACGATCACCGACCAATTCGCAGGCCACCCGAATGGCCAGTGGCGTCCTGCGGGACAGAGCGTCGAATACGAGGGAGAGGGCGCCGACCTCACGCCGGTCCTGTTCGACAAATATGAATTCGTCGACGTGATCGACGGCGTCGAAGTCGTGCTGGCGACGGTCTACATCCAGGAGGGCGTCGAAACGAATCTGGATGCGCCGAACGAGGTCCCGACCGGAACGGTCGGTTATTTCGAGATTCCAAGCGGCACTCCGCCTTCCTATCTTGCCACCCCGATCATTGCGGTCGGGCTCGATGCGGTGCCGGTCTACGAGCTCAGCCAGTCCGAACTCGATTCGATCGGCATCCTGTTCGTCGCAAACACAGACAACGGCATCTACGGCACGGAATTCGAGCTCGCCCAGGAGCGTATCGACGCCTTTGTCCAGAATGGCGGCATCCTCATCCTGCACGACCGCTTCGTGACGAATGCCGAAGACGTCCTGCCGGGCGGTGACGGCATCGATATCATCCGGGACGCGGACAGCGGCGTGAGCGGTCTCACTCAGGTGAATTTCGTGGACGATAACGGGCCGATCGCGGATGGCCCGGGCGGAACGCTGGACGATGCCAGCCTCGACGGAGGCAGTTACTCGAACCACGGCTATGCGGCGCGGGACACCCTCCCCGAGGGCAGCATCGTTATCGCGACCCGGGACAATCCCAACGAAGTCGTGACCTTCGCCTATCCGCACGGCGACGGCTGGGTGATCTACTCGACCATCCCGCTCGACTATTATCTTTTGGGCGCCGGCACGTCCGAGCTTCGGACGTCCATGGAAATCTACGCCGAAAACCTGCTGGCCTGGGCGGCCGGGCTGCAGGAGGACGAGCAGCCGGCCAATCAGGCGCCTGAAACCGACAGCGTCACGGCGCAGGGCAGCGAGGATGACTGGACGATCCCTGTCGCGCTTGCCGGGACCGACCCGGAAGATGGATCGGTCACAACCTTCCGCATCACCTCGCTGCCGGAGAACGGCACGCTGTTCACGCAGGACGTGTCAGCCTCGATGGTGCCCGTCACTCTCGACCAGCTCGTGACGCTCGGCTCGACGCAGTTCTTTTTCAAGCCGGATGCAAACTGGAACGGCACGACAAGCTTCCAGTATGTCGCCGTCGACAGCGATGGGGCCGAAGATCAGACACCCGCGACCGCGACGATCGAAGTGGCGGCGATCCCCGATGTGGTCACCGCAACGGTCCTCACCGATAGCGGCTTCGACATGTCGGCGATCCCGCATTCGGTGCTCGAAGCCACTCTGCAAGACAACGACGCGAGTCACATCTCGCTGATCTACAACGGCCAGCGGATCGAGATATCGGGCACCGGCCTGACCTATGTCGAGAACGGCGGGGACGTGATTCTGACCGGCGGCACGTTGACCGGGATCGAATTCCGGGATTCCGAAGATGTCGTGCTCTTCGAGGCCACGGGCTTCGATATTCCGGCGCTCGCGATGCAGCAGGCGATCGACCATTACGACAGCAACGACGGCGACGAGAGCGAGATTGAAGCCCTGTTTGCCGCTCACACCTACAGCATCACGGGCGGCGCAGGCGCCGATGTGCTGGGCGGCGGATCGTTCGACGACACGATCGACGGCGGCGGCGGCGCGGACCAGATGGCCGGCGGCGAAGGCAACGATCTCATCCTCGTGCGCGACAATACTGGCTGGGCCGTGGACGGCGGCGCGGGCATCGACATCCTGCAGCTTGTCGGCGATTTCGACATCCTCGACGGCAATGACTCGTTGCCGGGGGACAACGGTCCGGACGTTGCAGGCATCGAGATCATCGATCTCGATGAAGGCACTGCGAACGAAATCGACGTCAATGCCCAGGACGTGGCCGACATGAACCAGAGCAGCGCGCTCGGTACGCTGCGCGTGCTCGGCGGCAGCGGCGATGTCATAAACCTGTCGGACTTCCATGATTTCGAAACTGACGGCTTCTGGGATGAGGCCGACGAAGACGTGACCTTCGACGACGGCTACACCGACGGCGTCAGCTTCGATCGCTACGTCTATTCGAACGGCGAGGCCATTCTCGCGGAAATCTTCATCCAGAAGGATGTGGTCGTTCACCTGCCTTACGAGGCCGTCGCGTGAGCTTTTCTCCCGAGCGGCGATGGCCGCTCGGTATGCGGATCAGGAATGCAAGAAGCGCCGGAAAACGGGCGCCATAAACCCTTTTTTGAGAGGCCGAACGGTTCCACCCCTGTCACTTAACCTTTTCCTTGGTCATTTCGGCCAAAACAGGCTAGGTGATGGCCCAGAAAAGGGCGGGGGCCGCGGGAACCGATGCGGCGTCGGGGTTCCCGGGATGCAATGCCCTTCCCGGATTTATTGACCGATGCAACGCGCACAGACCCCTTCTGGCCTGCCCGGTTCGCGTTCCGAACTCGCCGAGGCGCTCGCCGCCTGCAAGAAGGCCTTCATCGGCATCGCGGTCTTCTCGGGCATGAGCAACATCCTCATGCTCACCGGCTCCTTCTTCATGCTGGAGGTCTACGATCGCGTGCTGCCGAGCCGCAGCGTGCCCACGCTCGTCGGCTTGTGCATTCTGGCGCTGATCCTGTTCAGCGCGCTCGGGGTTCTCGACTTCATCCGCACGAGGCTGCTGGTGCGGGTCGGCGCGAGCCTCGATGAATCCCTGTCCGCGCGGGTCTATGACACGCTGATCAGGATGCCGCTCAAGACCGGCAATCGCAGCGACGGCCTCCAGCCGCTGCGCGACCTCGACAGCATCCGTTCCTTTCTTTCCGGCATGGGCCCGATTGCGTTCTGCGACCTGCCCTGGATCCCGCTCTATCTCGCGATCTGCTTCCTGTTTCATCCGCTCATCGGGCTGACCGCTCTCATCGGCGCGATCATCCTGATCTGCCTGACCTTCCTCACCGAGTTCCAGACGCGCCGGCCGACCATGAAGGCGTCTGGCGCCGCCGTTCAGCGCAACGGCATTGCCGAGGTCAGCCAGCGCAATGCGGAAGCGCTGGTCGCGATGGGCATGACCGGGCGGCTGGCCGCGCGCTGGGGCGACGCCAACAGGCGCTACATGGACAGCCAGCGCGAGGCGAGCGACGTGGCCGGCGGGCTCGGCAGCATTTCCAAGGTGCTGCGCATGGTGCTGCAATCGGGCGTGCTGGCGGTCGGCGCCTGGCTCGTCATCAACCAGCAGGCGACCGCGGGCGTGATCATCGCGGGCTCGATCCTGTCGGCGCGCGCGCTCGCCCCGGTCGATCTCGCGATCTCCAACTGGCGCAGTTTTTCCGCCGCGCGGCAGGCCTGGCGCAGGCTGTCCAGGCTGCTCACGCATTTCCCGGCCGCGCCGGATGTCATGCCGCTGGAGGCTCCGAAGAAGACGCTGGTGGTCGAGAACGCCACGGCGGTGCCGCCGGGAGAGCAGAAGATCGTTGTCGCCGATGTCAGCTTCACCCTGAAGGCCGGCAGCGGACTCGGCATCATCGGGCCGCGCGCATCGGGGAAATCCTGTCTGTCCCGCCTTCTGGTCGGCGTGTGGACGCCGGCGCGCGGCAAGATCAGGCTCGACGGCGCGGCGCTCGACCAATGGGCCCCCGAAGCGCTCGGCAAGCATATCGGCTATCTGCCGCAGGACGTCGAATTGTTCGGCGGGACCGTGGCGCAGAACATTTCCCGTTTCGACCCGGACGCCAAGCCGGAGGCGATCACGGCCGCCGCCAAGGCCGCCGGCGTGCACGACCTGATCCACAAGCTGCCGCAGGGCTACGAGACCCAGGTCGGCGACCACGGTGCCGCCCTGTCCGCCGGGCAGGCCCAGCGCGTCGCGCTCGCGCGCGCGCTGTATGGAGACCCCTTCCTGGTGGTGCTGGACGAGCCGAATTCGAACCTCGACGCCGAAGGCGATGAGGCCCTGAGCCGCGCCATTTTCGGCGTGCGCGAGCGCGGCGGCATTGTCATCGTCGTGGCGCACCGGCCGAGCGCCATTGCCGGCGTCGATTTCGTGCTTGTGATGAATCAGGGCCGCGCGCAGGCGTTTGGTCCGAAGGATGAAGTGCTGGCCAAGGTGCTGGCGAGGCCCTCGCTGCCGCGTCCGCTCAAGGCCGTGCAGGATGCCGGAGCTGCCAGTTCATGACCAACGAGCCCTCCCCCCAGACCAAGACGTCCATTCGCCACCATCTCCTTGCCGGCAGCGTCGTCATGGTGATCCTCGTCGCCGGCGTCGGCGGCTGGGCCGCGACGACGGAGATTTCCGGCGCGCTGATCGCACCCGGCTCCATCGTGGTCGACAGCAACTCGAAGAAGGTGCAGCACCCGACCGGGGGCGTAGTCGGGGAAGTGCGCGCGCGCGACGGCGACCGCGTCAAGGCGGGCGACGTGGTGGTGCGGCTCGACGAGACGGTCACGCGCGCCAATCTCGCGATCGTCAGCAAGGGCCTGAACGACATGACGGCGCGCAAGGCGCGGCTCGAGGCCGAGCGCGACGGCGCCGACAAGATCACATTTCCGGCGGAGCTGCTGAGCCGCATGGACGACCCCGCCGTGTCGTCTGCGATCAACAGCGAGCGCAAGCTGTTCGACCTGCGCAACGCCGCCCGCGTCGGACAGAAGCAGCAGATCCGCCAGCGGATCGGTCAGCTCGATGAGGAGATCGTCGGCCTCATCGCGCAGCAGACGGCCAAGACCAGGGAAATCAAGCTTATCGAGCGCGAGCTTGAGGGCGTGCGCGAGCTCTATGCCAAGAACCTCATCCAGCTGAACCGGCTGACGCAGCTCGAGCGCGAAGCCACGCGGCTCGACGGCGAGCGCGGGCAATTGATCGCGCAGACCGCCCAGTCGCGCGGCAAGATTTCCGAGCTGGAATTGCAGATCATTCAGATCGACCAGGAGTTGTCGAGCGAGGTCGCGCGGGAATTGCGCGAGGTCGACGCCAAGATCGGCGAATTCGTCGAGCGCAAGGTCACCGCCGAGGACCAGCTCAAGCGCATCGATATCCGCTCCCCGCAGGACGGCACCGTGTTCCAGTCCACCGTCCACACCGTCGGCGGCGTGATCGGCGCCGGCGAGCCGATCATGCTGATCGTCCCCGAAACGGACAACCTGACGGTCGAGGCCAAGGTCAACCCGCAGGACATCGACCGGCTGCAGATCGGCCAGACCGCGCTGCTGCGCTTCACCAGCTTCAACCAGCGCACCACGCCCGAAATCTTTGGCACCGTCACGCGCATATCGGCCGACACCACCACCGACCAGCGCACCGGCATTTCCTACTACACGATCCGGATCGGCATGAGCCCGGAGGAAGTGGCGCGGCTCGGCGACAACAAGCTCGTGCCGGGCATGCCGCTTGAAGCCTTCGTGCAGACCGGCCAGCGGACCGTCATGTCCTACCTGATCAAGCCGCTCTACGATCAGCTCATGCATGCTTTCCGCGAGCGCTGATCCTTCCGGGCTTGATCGAGGCATCCATCGCGGCGCACTCTGTCGGCCACTCCCCCGTCGGGAGGGGTGGTGCGGGGAAATGCCCGCACCCGTGATGCAGTCAAACCCGATCCGCCGCTGACCTCATGAGAGTCCTCAAGCGTCTTGTGCGATGGTTCGGCGTCCGCCGCACGGTGGGCCTCGGCCTGCTGGCAGCCTTCGTCGCCTTGCGGATCTGGGATCCGGCGCCGCTGGAAAACCTGCGATTGCGCGTCTTCGACTTCTACCAGACGCTCAAGCCGCGCGATGCGCAGGCGCGGCCGGTCGTGATCGTCGATATCGACGAGGCCTCGATGCGCAGCCTCGGCCAGTGGCCGTGGCCGCGAACCATCGTGGCCGACCTTGTCGCCAGACTGCGCGCCTACGGCAGCGTCGCGATCGGATTCGACGTGATCTTCGCCGAAGCCGATCGTCTGTCGCCGCAAATGGCGGTCGACACGTTTCGCGGCGTGGACGAGGAGACCAGGGCGAAGCTGCGCAACCTCCCGAGCAACGATCAGGTGCTGGCGGACGCGATCCGGGGCGGGCGCGTGATCCTCGGCCAGTCCGGCGTCGGCACGCTCGATGCGCCGGCCGCAAGCGAGCCCCTGCCGCAGACCGGCTTTGCCGTCATCGGGCCGGACCCTGCCGCATTCCTCGTCACCTTCCCCTCGCTCCTGCGCAACGTGCCGGTGCTGGAAAAGGCCGCGGCCGGACGCGGCCTGCTCACCATCCGCAACGAGCAGGACGGCATCGTGCGGCGCGTGCCGATGGTCGCCAAGGCGGGCGGCATCACGGCGCCCGCGCTGACGCTCGACATGCTCCGCGTCGTCACCGGCTCCGGCGCGGTCGTCATGCGCACCGATGCCGCCGGCATCCGCAGCGTCGGCTTCCCGGGCTACGAATTGCCGACCGACCGCAACGGCCAGATCTGGATCTATTTCAGCCCGCACGACCAGTCACGCTACGTCTCCGCCGCCGACGTGATTGCAGGCCGCGTTCCGCCCGAGCGCCTTGCCGGCAAGCTCGCCCTGATCGGCACCTCGGCGGTCGGCCTCCTCGACACCAAGACGACCCCGCTCGACGCCGTGATGCCGGGCGTCGAGGTTCACGCCCAGGTGCTGGAAACCGCCCTCACCGGCGCGACGCTGTCCTATCCGAACTACGCCATCCTCGCAGAGCTCGGAACGGCCGTGATCGCCGGCGCTGCGATCGCGCTGCTGTCTCCGGTGATGGGCGCGGTCGCGCTGTTTGCGCTCGCGCTCGCGGCAATCGCCGTCCTTGCGGGACTTTCGTGGTATTTCTTTTCGGCGCAAGGCCTGCTGCTCGACGTCACCTTCGCGCTGCTTGCGACCTTCATCATCTATGTGACGCTCGTTATCATCGGCTATTTCCGCGAACAGGCCGATCGCCGCCGCATCCGCTCGGCCTTCAGCCAGTATCTTTCACCCGCGCTCGTCGAACAGCTCGCGCAGTCGCCCGAGAAACTGAAGCTCGGCGGCGAATCCAAGACGATGACGATCATGTTCAGCGACGTGCGCGGATTCACCAGCATTTCGGAGACCTACAAGAGCGACCCGCAGGGTCTCACCCAGCTCATGAACCGCTTCCTGACGCCGCTCACCAACGCGATCATCGACCGACGCGGCACGATCGACAAATACATGGGCGATGCGATCATGGCGTTCTGGAACGCGCCGATCGACGATCCCGATCACGAGGTGCATGCCTGCCAGGCCGCGCTCGACATGCTCGCACGCATCGACGCGCTCAACGAGGAGCGCATGCGCGAAGGGAGGGAGAGCGGACAGCCCTTCATCCCCTTCAACATGGGAATCGGTCTGAATACCGGTCAATGCGTCGTCGGCAATATGGGCTCCGACCTTCGGTTCGATTATTCCGTGCTGGGCGATCCGGTGAACCTCGCTTCCCGCCTCGAGGGTCGCTCGAAGTCCTACGGCGTGCCGATCATCGCGGGCGCGGCCACGATGGAAAAGGCCAGAAGCCGCTTCGCTGCGCTGGAGCTCGACCTCATCACCGTCAAGGGCAAGAGCGAGCCGGAGTACATCTATACGATCCTCGGAGCCGACGACGTGCTTGCGAGCGAGGATTTCCGGCGCATGTCCGAGGCCCACGAGAGGATGCTGAAACTGTACCGCGGCCGGGATTGGGCGGGCGCCTGGGACGCCCTGCAATCGACCCGGCAAGCCGCCAACGGCTTTCGCCTCGACGAAATTTTTGCGATTTACGAAGCCCGTATACGCGCATTTCAGGACGCGCCGCCCGGCGATGACTGGAACGGCGTCTATGCTTTCGATACCAAGTAGACGAAATCCACCTGCCGGCCGGGCTCAGGGCCGGCCTGTCCGGGAATGACCAGCGGAGCGACGCGATGACCGCCCCAATGTCCGTCCGGTTCTGGGGCGTGCGCGGCAGCGTGCCCTGCCCCGGGCCGAAAACCGTGCGCTATGGCGGAAATACGCCCTGCGTTGAGGTCCGCTGCGGCGAGAAGCTTGTCATCTTCGATGCCGGAACGGGCCTGCGCGAACTTGGCGACATGCTGGCCGCCGGCGGCGAGCCCGTCGACGCCG
>JACAEG010000124.1 GCA_013388965.1 Pseudorhodoplanes sp.
CCGCGCTGGTCCGCCGTGCCGCCCGCCGGCAAGACGCGCCCGCGCCCGGACGCGCCCACCGGCGGCATGGAGCCCGCGCCGCAGGCCTGACACCGACGGATCGAATGCACACGCCCGGCCTGTGGCCGGGCGTTTTCTTTGGGCGGGATGACACAGATCAAGGAGGGAACCGGGTGGCCGCCGCGATAGTGCCGTCATGGCTACGTCCGCGCCCCTCCGGCGCCGGCTCGATTATGCGGGTCCAGCGCTTTTCTCCTACGGCTTTCGCCCCTTCTTCCTTGGCGGCGCCCTGTGGGCCATCCTCGCGCTCGCGCTATGGCTGCCGCAATATGCCGGCCTGTTCTCATTGCCGACGGCGCTGACGCCGCTCGACTGGCACATTCACGAAATGCTCTACGGCTATGTCGCGGCGGTCGTCGCGGGCTTCATGCTGACCGCAATCTCCAACTGGACCGGACGCCTGCCGATTTCCGGCTGGCCGCTTGCGGCGCTGTTCGGGCTGTGGGCCGCCGGCCGTGTGGTGATGCTGGTTTCGTCATGGACGGGGCTGCCGGTTGCGGCGTCGGTGGACGTGCTTTTTCTGGTGGCGCTCGCCGCCGTGGCCGCGCGCGAAATCGTCGCTGGCCGAAACTGGCGGAACCTGCGCGTGCTGGTCGTGCTCTGCATGCTGATCGCGGGCAATATCGTTTTTCAAGCCGAGTTGCTGACTTCCGGCGTCGCGGATTGGGGCATCCGCCTCGGGGTCGCAGCGACCATCATGCTGATCATGCTGATCGGCGGCCGGATCGTGCCGAGCTTCACCCGCAACTGGCTGGCGCGCCGGGTTCCCGGCCGCCTGCCGGCCCCGTTCTCGCGCTTCGACGGTACGGCGCTCGCGGGGAGCGCCGCCGCTCTGATCGGCTGGGTTGCGGTGCCGGAAAGTCGGATGGTCGCAGGACTGATGCTGGTTGCCGCGTTGCTGCAGACCATCCGGCTGGCACGCTGGGCCGGCGAGCGCACCTTTGCCGACCGGCTCGTGCTGGTGCTGCATGTCGCCTATGCCTTCATCCCGCTCGGCTTCGCGCTTGTCGGCGCTTCGATCCTGTGGCCCGATCTCATGCCGCGCAGCGCCGGCATTCACACCTGGACCGCCGGCGCCATCGGCATGATGCCGCTCGCGGTGATGACGCGGGCAAGCCTCGGACACACCGGGCAGGCGCTCGCCGCGACCGCCGGTACGCAGGCGATCTATGCCTGCGCGCTGCTCGGCGCGCTCGCGCGCATTCTCGCTTCGGTGACCGCCTCGAAGACGCTGATGGACGTGGCCGCGCTCGGATGGATCGTCGCGTTTGCGGGGTTTGCCATCCTGTACGGGCCGCTGCTGGTCCGCCGCCCGCCGGTCTGGGCCAATCGCTGCTGAAATCGGGTTGACGCCGGCGGCACGCACGCGGCAGGTGCGCGGTCATGCCGCTGCAGAACCGCGTCTCGCCCTGCGGCGAGTTGTTCGCCGATCCCGCGCGCGGCGCCCTCATGGGCAATCGCGGCGGGCGCATCCATCGCGACGACGGCACGCTCACGCGCCGCCGCTGGACATCGCGGCAATGGATCTGTTGCGCGCTCTCGTTCAAGGGCCGGCGCCGGGCCGTGTGGGGCGACGGCTATACCGAACTGTTCTTCCTCGACGAGGTGACCGCGCTCGCGGCCGGGCACCGGCCCTGCTTCGAATGCCGGCGCGCCGACGCGCTCGCCTTTGCGCAAGGGTGGGCGAGGGCGCAAGGGCTCGCCCGCCGTCCGGCTGCGCCGGAGATGGATGTCATCCTGCACGGCGAGCGTCTCGACGGGCGGCAGAAGCGCCTGCATGAGGTTGCGGCCGGCGATCTGCCGGACGGCGCGAGCGTCCGGCTCGCCGGCGAAGGCGCCATGGCCTGGATGGTGAAAGGCGACACGCTCCTGCGCTGGACGCCGTCGGGCTATTCCGAAACGCGGCCGCGGCCGCGGACCGGCATGCTCATGGCGCTGACGCCGCCGGCCATCCTCGCCGTTCTCGGTGCAGGCTATGCGCCGCGCTGGCACGACAGCGCCGCGGGCCGGACGCGCATCCGCCCTCAGAAGTGGCAGGCGCCGGGCGGCGAATCGTGCAGGCGGAACAGCTGATCGTCGGAGCCGAGCGGCGCGTCGAACAATTCCACCAGCGTGCCGCGACGGTCGCGCAGCATGATCGCGCTTGCGCCCGCGCGCGTGAGGTAGAAGTCGCGCTGGGTGTCGCGCTGCGGGTCGTGCGTGCAGGCGAAGGCGTAATTGTCGACCGAGCAGTTCGTTTTCTTCTCGTAGCGCTTGCCGTCGCGGGTCTCGATCCGGAAGGTCAGTTCGTAGCTCGGCCAGTCGGGATTGTCGGCCCTGGCATCGGCGGCCTTCAGCAACGCAAAGCGCCGCACCTTTTGCTTCGGATGCCGCGCGAGATGGGCCGCGTCGTAACTGCGCGCGAAGCAGACCTCGCCGTCGCGCGCCAGCCGCTCGCGGATCGGCGGGCCGAGCCTTGCCCAGGCGGGCTTGCGGCTGTCCTCGAGCGCGCGGCATTCGGCGACCGGCTTCGGGTCGAGACGGAATGTCCTGTCGTCGGCGCCGGGGCTGACGAAATCCGCCTGCTCCTGCTCGTCGTCGCTTGCCCCGCAACCGCCGACCACGACGAAGCCTTCGTTGTCGGCCATCAGCGATTGGCCCGCGGCGCGCAATCTGAAGCCGCCGCCGTCGCAATCGATGCCGCAGCGGACGCCGGAATCCGTTTTGTGACATTCGAGCCCGTTCCAGAACAGGCCCGGCCGGTCGCGCAGCCGCACGAAGGCCGTCACATGGATGCTGCCGTCGCCGTCCTCGCTCCGGAGCTGCTCCGGGGTGCTTTGCGGCGTTTCCTTGCTCGGGTCGGGCGTGAAATCGCGGAACAGGTGAAAGCTCGTCACCCGCTGTTGCGGATGTTTTGCCAGATGCGCGGCGTCGTAGTTGCGGCCGAAACACGCCTCCGTTCCGAGCGGAAGGTGGCTCGGCAGGGGGGAGGCCTTGTCCTGCGCGGTGGCCGGCGACATCCCGCATAACGCATTCAGGGCAAGCACGACGAAAGGAAGAATGCAGGACCGCAATCTCGGCGGCAACACGCGGACGGTATGCATGACGGTCACTTGGGCCAGAGCAGGACGACGATCATGCCCATGATTGCGAGCATGGCAACCACCATTCCGATGGCCGCCGGAAAGCCGCCGGCCTGCCATGCGAGCCCCGGCAGGAAGGCTCCCACGCTGCCTCCCACGTAGAAGGCCGAGCCGTACAGGCCGACGGCGGACGATTTTCCGCTGGCCGCATGGCTCGCGACGAAGCTCGTCGACGAGGTCTGGACCATGAAACCGCAGATGGCGCAGAGCGTGAGGCCGATGACGATGATGGCGATCTGGGGGGCAAGCGTCAAAGCAGCGCCGAAGGCCCAGATGGCGACCGCTCCGATGACGAGGTTGCGCCGTCCGAACATGCGGACCGCGAATCCCGTCATCGGCGTGGTGATAAAGGTCACGAGATAGACCACGAAAATGGAGCCGATCAGCGTGGCGGACAGATCGTAGGGGGGCGCCGCCAGCAGGAAGCCGACATAGGTGAAGATCGCGATGAAATTGAACAGCACGCCGAAGCCCACCGCATAGGTTGCGACGAGCTGCGGGTTTCGCAGATGGGCGAGCATCTGGGCGAGCGACGCCCGCAGGCTTTCGGCGCGCACATGATTGCGTTCGCGCGGTAGCAGCAGGATGACGCCGGCGGCGCAAATGGCGGTGACCGCGGCGTCGGCGAGAAAGGCTCCCCGCCAGCCGATCGAATCGGCGAGCGTGCCGGTGAGGAAGCGGCCGAGAAACCCGCCGAATCCCGCCGCCGCCGTGTAGATGCCAGTGACGCCGGTCGCCTGGTCCGCGGGCCATTCGCCGCCGATATAGGCGATGATGACGGTGAAGATCGGCGGCAGCAGCAATCCCTGCACGAAACGCCAGGCAATGACCGCTTCGAGGCTTGCAGAAAACGCAACCATGACCGTCGGCACGAGCAGGGCAATCAAGGCGGTCGCGATCATCCGCTTGTGGCCGACGACATCGGCGAGCACGCCGGTGAAGGGCGCGGTCAGCGCGATCGCGAGCGTGCAGGCCGTCATGGTCGTCGCGATTTCAGCCGGACTGGCGCTGAATTCCTCGGCCAGCAGCGGCAGGATCGCCTGCGGCGCATAGAGATTGAGGAAGGCGCCAAGGCCGGCCAGGGCAACGGCGATGTGCCGGGTGTCGGAAAACATGGCGCGGGCGGGAACCGGGTTGGGTGACAGGAAGGGCCGAGCAACATTGCCCAGCCGGTGACGCTTTGCTAGGGCTCGCGCCGCTTTCACGGCATTTCATCCATGCAGTCCGGCCAGGATCGAAGCGCGCCAGCGCCCTATTTCAGTTCCGCCGGCTTGCGGATCGGAGCCCGCTATGCGCTTGCCACGGCCGCCGGCGCCTGCGCGTTCGCGCTCGCCTTCGGCACGCTGGCGGCGCAGAAGGGACTGTCGCTCGTGGAAGCGACCTTGATGAGCGCGCTGGTCTTTGCCGGCGCATCCCAGCTCGTCGCGATGGAAATCTGGACCACGCCGATGACGCCTGCCGTGATCGTCACGCTCGCGCTTGTGACCGGCGTCGTGAATTTGCGTCTCGTCCTGATGGGCGCGTCGTTCCGGCCCTGGCTCGCGGCGCTGCCTCCGGCAAAGGTCTATCCGACGCTCCTCCTGACGACCGATTCCAGCTGGATCATGGGTATTCGGCACCGCGCCGAGGGCGGAGCGGATGCGTCGGTGCTGCTCGGCAGCGGGCTCACGCTGTGGATTTTCTGGGTGGGATCGACGGCGCTCGGCTATCTGTTCGGCGGCCTCATTCCCGATCCCCGGCGATTTGGGCTCGATCTGATCCTGCCGATCTTCTTCGTCGCGATGCTGGTTCCGCTCTGGCGCGGACCGCGCCGGGCCATTCCCTGGGTGATCGCCGGCGCTGTGGCGCTCGCGGTTCAGGCGACGGTGCCCGGATTCTGGTTCATCGTCGCGGGCTCGCTGTCGGGCGCAATCGCCGGAGGCTTCATCGATGAGCGCAAGTGACTCCGTCTCGCTGATGGCGCTCCTTGCCATTCTCGGCATGGCGGCGGCGACCGGGCTGATGCGCATCTCGGGCTACTGGCTGATGGGCCATGTGCCGTTGACGGCCCGCGTGCGAAAAATGCTCGAAGCCCTGCCCGGCTCGGTGGTCGCAGCCATCGTGCTGCCGATCATGGTCCGGAACGGGGTGCCGGCCTTTCTCGCAGTCGGCGCCGTGATCGCGGCGATGCTGGTGCGGCGCAACGAATTCATCGCGATCTTTGTCGGGCTCGCGGTCGCGAGCCTGGCCCGCGCGGCCTTCTAGCGCAGAACTGCCTTCGCCCGCTCGAGCGTCTCGTCCGGCGTGCCGGACGCATCCACCGGCGTCCAGTCCAGCGCGCCCAGATCGTAGCCTTCCTGCTTGCGCGCAACCGCTGCATCGGCATCCGAGGCATCGGCCGCCCGCGCGCCGACGCGCGCGACGCGCGTCGCAAGATCGGCGGTCAGGAACAGGCCGTTGAAGGGCACGCCGGCGGCGCGCGCAGCCGCGGCAACCGCTTCGCGCTCGTGCGCCTTTGAGAAGACCGCGTCGACGATGGCGGAGTGGCCAGCCGCCGCCGCCCGCCTGGCCTTTTGCGCGACGAGGTCGTAGACCCTGGCCGTAATCTCAGGCGTATAGGCGTCGGCCGGCAGCCTGTCGGTCTCGGCATGCCCGAACAGATGCTTGCGCGCGACATCGGTGCGCAGCACGACGGCCCCAGGACAAGGCCCCAGCAGCGGAGCGAGCGCGCGCGCGAGCACGGATTTTCCGGTGCCTGACAAGCCGCCGACCGCGACCATCCGCGGTGTCTCGGGCACGACGGCCTTGCACGCGAACGCGAAATAGGCCCGCGCCGACCGCGCGATGCCGTCGCGCTTGTCCGCCGGGGCATTCCGCAGGCGCGCCGCCGTGACCGAGGCGCGGATCGCCGCACGCAGCGACAGGAACAGCGGCAGCGCCGCCAGCGCGTCGAGATTATCGTCCTCGTCGGTCTCGTCGAGATAGCGGTTGAGCACGATATTGGCGGGCCTCTGCAGCGCGCGCTCGGCAAGGTCCATGAGCAGGAAGGCGAGGTCGTAGAGCACGTCGCCGGACGCGACCAGCGGATCGAATTCGATGGCGTCGAACAGCACGGGCTTGCCCTCGATCAGCACGATGTTGCCGAGATGCAGGTCGCCGTGGCAGCGGCGTATGAAGCCGCCCGCGCCGCGCCGCCGCAGGAGCGGCGTGACTCTTGCAAGCGATGCGCGGCTCGATGCGGCAAGCGCCCGCACGGCATCGGCCCGAAATAGCTCGGGCTGCGCGCGAAAGGCGTCCTCGCACTGGCCGATATATCGGGCGAGCGCTTCGATCCACGCGGCGGCGTCCGCTCGCGGCATCTGTCTGTGACCGGCCGCGACCGCGCGCCCGAGCGCATCCGCGAGGCGATCGTCGATTGCGCCCGCGTCCGCCAGATGGTCGAGCGTCGCATTCTCGTCGAAGCGGCGCATTTCGACCGCCCATTCCTCGGGCGCGCCGTGCCCGCCGATCGCAAGCGTTCCGTCCGGTTCGCGGGTGATCGCGAGCACCGAGAGATAGATGTCCGGAGCGAACGGGCGGTTCACCGCAAGCTCCGCGTCGCAGGCTTCCTTGCGCTTCGCGAGCGTCGAATAATCGAGAAACGGAAACTTCACGGCTCGCTTGACCTTCAGCGCTCGCTCGCCTGCCAGGAAGACCGAGGCGGCATGCGTGTCGATCCGCCGGACCGGCGCGCCGCCGTGGGTCGCCGGATTGGCGAGAAAGGCAAAAATGTCGTCCTGCTCAGCCATCGGCCCTCGGCGGCTCCAGCCCGCGCCAAACCCGCCGGCAACGCGCGGCCGGCGCTTCGGACGCGCATGGCTCGCCTATTGACTGCCGGGCGGCCGGCGGAAAGAGTCCGCCGGACAAGAACATGAAACGAAAGAGGAAAGCGTGCTCGTCGATCATCGGACCTACCTTATCAAGCCCGGCAGGATGCAGGCCTATCTCGATCTCTACGAAAGGCACGGCTTTCCGGCGCAGGTGCGCCATCTCGGCAAGCCCCTGGCCTATATGGTCACCGAGAGCGGCGAGATGAACAGCACGGTGCATATCTGGGTTTACGAGGATGCCGCCGATCGCGCCAGGCGCCGCGCGAGCATGATGGCCGATCCGGACTGGCAGAACTATCTCAGGCTGAGCGCAGATGCCGGCTATATCGAGAAGCAGACCACCAAGCTGATGACGCCGGCGACGTTCGCCCCGCTCAGCAAGCCGGCCTAGGCGGAGATTTGGCATGCGCGCGAATGATGGTTCCCGCACCGGCGGCGAAATACTCGTCGATCAGTTGATCGCACACGGCACCGAGCATGTGTTCTGCGTGCCGGGCGAGAGCTATCTCGCCGCACTCGACGCCTTTCATGACCGCAAGGTGAATGTCACCGTCTGCCGCGCCGAAGGCGGAGCGGCGATGATGGCGGAAGCGGTCGGCAAGGCGACCGGCCGGCCCGGCATCTGCTTCGTGACCCGCGGGCCCGGCGCCACCAATGCCTCGCCCGGTATCCATATCGCGCGGCAGGATTCCACGCCGATGATCGTCTTCGTCGGACAGGTCGCGCGGGAGATGCGCGAGCGCGAGGCGTTCCAGGAGCTCGACTACCGCGCGGTGTTCGGATCGATCGCCAAATGGACGACCGAGATCGACGACCCCGCGCGCATTCCCGAGCTGGTCTCGCGCGCCTTCTACACGGCGACCAGCGGTCGGCCCGGGCCGGTGGTGATCGCGCTGCCCGAGGATATGCTGACCGAGCGCGTGACCG
>JACAEG010000012.1 GCA_013388965.1 Pseudorhodoplanes sp.
CCCCATCAAGTGGCCCTGCGCCATCGCATTCGCTTTGTCGGGCGTTCTTGGCGCGGCGATCGGGGCGCAGCTGGGCAAGATGGTGGATGGCAACAGGCTGCTCCTCCTGTTCGGCATCCTGATGATCGCGATCGGTCTGCTCAGCCTGAGGCCGCGCAAATCCGGAGTCGATCCCGGGGTCCGGCTTGATCGCGCCAATGCGTGGCGGCTCCTGCCGCTTCTCGTTGCGACCGGCTTCGCGACCGGCGGGCTCGCCGGATTCTTCGGCATCGGCGGCGGGTTCCTGATCGTGCCCGGTCTCGTCGGCGCGACCGCCATGCCCATCCTCAATGCGATCGGCTCGTCGCTGGTATCGGTCAGCGCCTTCGGGATGACGGCTGCTGCAAGCTACGCCATGTCCGGGCTCGTCGACTGGTGGGTGGCCGGATTGTTCATCGCCGGAGGCGTGCTCGGGGGCATCGCAGGTCTGCAACTCGCGAGGCGGCTCGCCGCTCACAAGCGGTCACTGACCATCCTGTTTTCGGCGCTGGTTGTCCTTGTCGGAATCTATGTCGTGACGAGCGCGGCGTTACGCTGACGCCGCATTCATCACGGAAACAGCGCCGCCTGGTCGATTCCCATAGCTTCGGGAAAGCCGAGCATCAGATTCATGTTCTGGATCGCCTGCCCGGACGCGCCCTTGGTCAGGTTGTCGAGCGCAGAAATGATGATCGCCCGACCGGGAATGCGGTCGGCGGCGACGCCGATAAAGGTCATGTTGGAGCCGCGCACATGCCGCGTCTGCGGCGTCTGGCCGAACGGTAGCACATGCACGAATTGCTTCTTCTCGTAGAACTTTAAAAGTATTGCGTGAAGACCTTCGGGCGTGCGGCCTCGCCGGCCGCGCACGTAAATCGTCGATAGAATGCCGCGGTTCATCGGCAGCAGATGCGGCGTGAAGCTCACGACCACCTCCTTGTCTGCGGCCTTGGAAAACTCCTGATCGAGTTCGGCCATGTGCCGGTGCTTGCCGACGCCATAGGCATGGAAGCCCTCGGAAACTTCCGAGAACAGCATTTCCTCCCTGGCCGAACGCCCTGCCCCGGTCATGCCGGACTTGGCGTCGATCACGATCTCCTCGGGATCGATCGCGCGCGCTTTCAGGAGCGGGATCAGCGGAAGCTGCGCACAGGTGGTGTAGCAGCCGGGATTGGCGACGAGCCGCGCCGCCTTGATCTCGCGCGGGTAGATTTCGGCCAGGCCGTATACCGCCTCCGGCTGCAATTCGGGCGCGTGATGCTCGTGCCCGTACCAGCGGGCATAGGCCGACGTGTCGGAGAGGCGGAAGTCCGCCGAAAGATCGACGATCCTGATCTGCGGCGCCTTCGACAGCAGATCCTTGATCACCTTCTGCGTGGTGGCGTGCGGCAGCGCGCAGAACACCAGATCGAGGCCGGAATTCTTC
The DNA here is from genome assembly GCA_013388965.1 of Pseudorhodoplanes sp. Classification (GTDB taxonomy): domain Bacteria; phylum Pseudomonadota; class Alphaproteobacteria; order Rhizobiales; family Xanthobacteraceae; genus Pseudorhodoplanes. The sequence goes on from JACAEG010000012.1 coordinate 1,445, forward strand.
CAGTCGATGTCGTCGATCGAGATCAGCGTCGGCAATTCGTAGGGTGCGAATTGCGGAAACACCGCGCCCATGGTCTGCCCGGCGCGGCGGTCGGCGGTCAGGCAGACAATCTCGACGCGGGGATGGCGCAGCAACAGCCGCACGAGTTCGGCGCCCGTGTAACCGGACGCACCGAGAATTCCGACCTTCACCTTCGCAGCCATCGCTCAAGCCTTTCCGCAATTCTCATGCGCAAGCGCATGCATGGCACGTGAAAGAAAACCACCGGAGAATGCGATATCGCGGGAGATTGGGAAAGCCGCGGAGCGTTATCCGGCGGCACGATGACGCTACGCGCGCGCGCGCAACCGTGCCGCCGGGATGCGGCGGCGGACAGCACGGAAATGGCGGATGGTCGTCATCGGCGCGCGATATAGGCGCGCACGGGCGAAAGGTCAATCGAGCCTGCGCCGGGCTGGCGCTCGGCCCGCCTAGGGGAATAGGCGCAGCAGGTTGAACCCGAAATCCCCGAACTTCAGCAGCACATAGGCCCAGACTGCCGCCGATGCGAAATTGGCCACCTGGAATTGCCAATAGGGCATCTCCACGATGCCGGCGACGAGCGGGACGGCCGCGCGCAGCGGCCCGAAAAAGCGGCCGATGAACACGCCCGGCACGCCCCACTTTTCCATGAAGACGTGCCCCCGGGGCAGCAGGTCCGGATACTTGGAAAGCGGCCAGACATGCGCGATCGGATTCTTGAACTTGTACCCGAACCAGTAGCTCACCCAGTCTCCCAGACCCGCTCCCAGCGTGCCCGCGAACCAGATGGGCCAGAACGGGATGCCGCTCGCGCCGACCAGCGCACCGATCCCGACCAGCGCCGCCCAGGCGGGCACGAAGAACGAGACGAAGGCCAGGGACTCCGCGAAGGCGAGCGCAAACACGATCGGCGCCGCCCATTCCTGGTGGGCGCGCACGAAATCGATCACCAATTGCGCGTATTGCTGGATCATTCGGGAAAGCTGAATGGCGGGGGCATCGATCTAGCCCGAAGGGGAACGGGAGGAAAGCCCATGCCTTGGCGATTCCCCCTCGCCTGGCTCATTCATTGTTTCGCCCCGACCGTGGCATATTCGGTTCTCGCCGATTCGCACCCATCTCCCGGAACATCATGGCCAAAAAGACAAAAAGCCAAGCCCTGACTGCCAGCGCGGCCGCAAAGGCGGCCAGGAAAACTCAGGACGGCAGCGACCTGTTTTCCGCTCTCCCCCCGTCGGCGCCGCGCAAGGTCCCCGGTCGCCGCGGAGCGGCAGCGCAACCTGCGGTACGCCGCCCGTCCGCCGAAAGCGGCTACACCGCCCACGACATCGAGGTGCTGGAGGGGCTCGAGCCGGTGCGGCGGCGCCCCGGCATGTATATCGGCGGCACCGACGAGAAGGCGCTGCATCACCTGTTCGCGGAAGTGATCGACAACGCGATGGACGAGGCGCTGGCGGGGCATGCCACCTTCATCGAGGTCGAACTGGGCAAGGACGGCTATCTCTCCGTGACCGACAACGGGCGTGGCATCCCGGTCGATCCGCATCCGAAATTCAAGAAGAAGTCCGCGCTCGAAGTCATCATGTGCACGCTGCATGCGGGCGGCAAGTTCGATTCGAAGGTGTACGAGACCTCGGGCGGCCTGCATGGCGTCGGCGTCTCGGTGGTCAACGCGCTCTCGGAAAAGCTCGAAGTCGAGGTCGCGCGCGGCCAGCAACTCTATCGCATGACCTTCCAGCGCGGAAAGCCGAAGGGCGCACTCGAAAAGCTTGGCCGCGCGCCAAACCGGCGCGGAACGAAAGTTCGCTTCAAGCCTGACCCGCAGATTTTCGGCGACAAGGCGGCGTTCGATCCCGTGCGCCTGTTCAAGATGGCGCGCGCCAAGGCCTATCTGTTCGGTGGCGTCGAAATCCGCTGGTCGTGCCCGCAGGAACTGATCAGGAGCGAGGAGGTCCCCGCCGAAGCGACACTGCATTTCCCCGGCGGGCTCGCGGATTATCTGAAGGCGACGATCGGCAGCGCCACGCTCGTGCATCCCGACATTTTCGCAGGGCGTTCCGAGAAAAAGGGCGCGCATGGCGCCGCGGAATGGGCCGTCGCCTTCGTCGCCGACGCCGATCCGTTCATGTCCTCCTACTGCAATACCATCCCGACGCCGGATGGCGGCACCCATGAGAGCGGGTTGCGCACCGCGCTGTTCAAGGGATTGCGCGACCACGCCGCACGCGTCGGCCAGGAGAAGCGCGCCGCCATCGTGACGAGCGACGACGTGGCGGCAAGCGTGTCGGCGATGATCTCGGTCTTCATCCGCGAGCCGGAATTCCAGGGCCAGACCAAGGACCGCCTCGCCAGTGCGGAAGCAGCCCGCGTCGTCGAACAGGCAATGCGCGATCCGTTCGATCACTGGCTCGCCGGCAACCCGCTGCAGGCCAACAAGCTGTTGGACTTCGTCGTCGAGCGCGCGGAGGAGCGCATCCGCCGCCGCCAAGAGAAGGAGATTTCGCGCAAGAGCGCGGTGCGCAAGCTGCGTCTGCCCGGCAAGCTCGCGGACTGCACCAATACTGCCGCGGAAGGCTCGGAAATCTTCATCGTCGAGGGCGATTCGGCGGGCGGCTCGGCCAAGCAGGCGCGCGATCGCGCCTCGCAGGCGGTGATGCCGCTGCGCGGCAAAATCCTCAATGTCGCAAGCGCCGGCCGCGACAAGCTTGCGCAGAACCAGCAGCTTGCCGACCTCGTCCAGGCGCTCGGCTGCGGATACGGCACGCATTATCGCGAGCAGGATCTGCGCTACGACAAGATCATCGTGATGACCGACGCCGACGTTGACGGAGCGCACATCGCCTCGCTGCTCATCACGTTCTTCTACCGGCAGATGCCGAAGCTGATCGAGAACGGACACCTGTATCTCGCAGTCCCTCCGCTTTACCGGCTGACGCATAACGGCAAGACGTTCTATGCGCGCGACGACAAGCACAAGGAGATGATCCTCAAGAAGGAATTCCACGCCAATGCCAAGGTCGATGTCGGCCGCTTCAAGGGGCTTGGCGAGATGATGGCCTCGCAGCTCAAGGAGACGACGATGGACCCGAAGAAGCGCACATTGCTGCGCGTCGTCCTTGTCGAGGACGAAAGGAGCAAGACCGAGAAATCGGTCGATCAGCTGATGGGCACCAAGCCCGAGGCGCGTTTCGCGTTCATCCAGGAGCGCGCGGAATTCGCCTCCGATGAATTGCTCGACGTCTAGCCGACGACGTCACCGGGCCGGCGCGGGAGCGCGCCGAGTCCCGGTGATCGTCGTTTCGGGTGGATGGCTTCCAAACCCGGCCGCCACGACAGCTCAATCACGGACGACGGAGTGCTCCTCGTTCGGAGCGGTCCTACTCCCCGAATTTCAGATTCCCGGCCTTGATCACGTCGGCCCACATCTTCTGCTCGTCCGCGATCAATTTTGCGAAGCTGTCGGTGCCGGCCCCCGTGGGATTGACCGCCATGCCCTTGAGCTTGTCGTTCACGTCTGTGTTGAGGATCACGGCACTCAGCTCCCTGTGCAGCTTGTCGACGATGGGCTTGGGCGTCCCGGTCGGGACGAAGAAACCGCTCCACAAACTCACATTGACGTCCGGAAAGCCCGCCTCGGTCATGGTCGGCACGTCCGGGAGATCTTTGAAGCGCTCCTTCGCGAGGACTGCGAGCGCCCGCAGCTTGCCGCCCTTGACCTGCGAAACGGACGGCGGCGGATCGATAATCGTCATCGCCGCATTCCCCGCCACCACGCCGAGGATGGATTCGCCGCTGCTCTTGTAGGGTATGGCGACGCCCTTGGCGCCGGACTTCATCTTGAACAGTTCCGACGGCAGCGTGAAGGCGGGAGACGAGGTCGCGTAATTCGCGTTGTCCGGGTTTTGATTGGTCCAAGCGGCGAGCTCCTTGGCGGTCTTCGCCGGGTGGTCCTGCGCTACAACCAGGAAGAGTGGAAAGTCGCCAATGAGGGTCACGGGCGTGAAGCTCTGCAGCGTCTGATAGTTGGTCTTGTAGATCAGCGGACCGATGGCCATCGCGCCGCTGGCACCGACGAGGAGCGTGTACCCATCCGCGGGTTCGCGCGCGACATACTCGGCCGCCACGCGACCGCCCGCTCCGGGCTTGTTCTCGACGATGACCGTCCAGCCCGTTCGCTCCTGCAGCTTGGCCTGGATCATGCGGGCGAAGATGTCGTTGCCGCCGCCGGCCGCAAACCCGACGATGAAGCGGATCGGCTTGTCGGGAAACGACGCAGCCGGATCGGCTTGCGCCATTGCCGAAATCGAACCGGCGAGAAGCAGGGCTGCCGCTGTCGCGGCTCGGCGTCCGGCGGCGAAAATCGCGGCCATTGGTATCCTCCCTTGAGCGGCGGGCGGTCGTTGAATCGCCGCCTCTGCACACAGCCAGCTTAGCCGCTTTGGCGCATCGGGAAAGGGAAAACGCGAGTCCGGGCGCGGAAAGGCGCCTATGGCATCGGCAGGCCGGCATAGTTCTCGGCGAGCGCAGTGGAGGCCGCCACTGAACTCGCCACATAATCGAGCTCGGCAAGCTGACGGCGCATGTCGAAATCGTTCTCGAGATTGTAGCGGTGCAGCATCTGCGTCATCCACCAGGAGAAGCGCTGGGCTTTCCAGACCCGTTTCAGGCAGGTGCGCGAATAAGCTTCTAGCAGATCATCCTTGCCCGATCTGTAGAAAGCCTCAAACGCGCGCGAAAGCACCCGCACATCCGCAAAGGCGAGATTCATCCCCTTGGCGCCCGTGGGCGGCACGATGTGGGAGGAATCGCCGGCCAGAAACAGGCGGCCATACTGCATGGGTTCGCAGACGAAGCTGCGCATGGGCGTGACGCCCTTCTGCAGGATCCTGCCTTCCTGCAGCGGCTTCGTTCCCGCAATGCGCGTATGCAACTCCTCCCAGATGCGCGCGTCCGGCCAGTTCGCGATGTCTTCGTCCGGCGCGCATTGCAGATAGAGGCGCGACACCGTCGGCGAGCGCATGGTGTAAAGTGCAAAGCCGCGCTCATGGTAGGTGTAGACCAATTCGTCCGCGGGCGGAGGCGATTCCGAAAGGATACCCAGCCAGCCGAAGGGATAGTCGCGCTCGAACGTCGCACGCTTGTCCCCCGGAATGGTGTCGCGACAGACCCCGTGAAAGCCGTCGCAGCCGCCGATGAAGTCGCACTCGATCTCGTGCGCCTTGTCGCCTTGGCGAAAGCGTATCCTGGGATTCGTCGAGGCGATGTCGTGGATGCTCGTGTCCTCAACCTCGAACAGTATCCGCCCCCCGTCGCCGAGGCGCCGGGCGATGAGATCCTTCACGATCTCCTGCTGCCCGTAGATCGCCACCTGCTTGCCGACCAGATTTCGGAAATCCAGATGATGCAGCGCGCGATCGAAACAGAGATAAATGCCATCGTGAAACATCCCCTCCCGCCTGAGGCGTTCACCCACCCCGCTGTCGATCAGGAGGTCGATTACCCATTGCTCGATCAGGCCGGCGCGGATGCGCCCCTCGCAATACGCCCGGCTGCGGCTCTCGACGATGATGGAGTCGATGCCCGCGAGATGCAGGAGATGCGAGAGCATCAACCCCGCGGGACCCGCACCGACAATGCCGACCTGTGTGCGCATCCAAATCTCCCGGACCCATCTCCGTATCAGAAAGGCCAGCCGTAACGTGGCACGCTAGCCACGTAGCGCCGGTAGTTCTCGCCGAATTTTCGCTCCAGATATCGCTCCTCCCGCAGCACCACGCCGTAGTGGATCACGAGCGCGGCGGGGATGGCGGTGACGAAAGTCCAGTCCGAGCCGAAGATGATGGCAAGCCCTATCAGCATCGTGAAGAATCCGACATACATGGGGTTGCGCATCCAGCGGTAAATGCCGCCTGTCGCGAGGTGCAGCGAGGGTGCCCAGGGCCGCATGTTGGTGCCGGCCCTGTCGAAGACATGCGCGGCCATGAGTTCGAGCACCACCCCGGCGGCAACCGGCAAGAGACCCACTATCACGCGAGTCCAGAAGGACAGCAGCGACGACACGATGTCGAGCGGCAGCAACCAGTCAACCAGCAAGCCGAGAAGAAGCGCCGACAGGGGAATGAGCGGCGGAGCCGTGATGACGCCGGGGGTGTCGCTGCCACCAATCATGCGCGCTGGCCAATTCCCCTGAGCGCACTGTCGAGATCGGCGATCAGGTCCCTCGGGTCCTCGATTCCAACCGAGAGCCGCACCAGTCCGTCGCCGATGCCCAGTTCCGCCCTCACCTCCGCGGGCACCGAGCCATGCGTCATCAGCGCCGGATGCTCGATCAGGCTCTCGACCCCGCCGAGGCTTTCGGCAAGCGCGAACAATTCGCAGCGTTCGAGGAAGGTCCTGGCGCCGGCCAGATCGGCCTTCAGGTCGACCGAGATCATGCCGCCGAAGGCCTTCATCTGCGCGCGCGCCAGCGCGTGCTGGGGATGGCTCGGCAAGCCGGGATAGATCACGCGCTTCACCTTCGGGTGCTGCTCGAGCCATTGCGCGATCTGCAGCGCCGACGACGAATGTCGCTCCATCCGCAGCGCCAGCGTCTTCAGCCCGCGGAGTGCCAGAAAGGAATCGAATGGCCCCTGGATCGCGCCGACCGCGTTCTGCAGGAAGCCGAGTTGCTCGCGCAGTTCCGCATTCTCGCCGACCACGGCGCAGCCGCCGACCATGTCGGAATGACCGTTGAGATATTTCGTGGTCGAATGCATGACGATGTCGAAGCCGAATTCGAGCGGCCTCTGGACGTAGGGGCTCGCAAAGGTGTTGTCGGCGGCGGTCAGGATGCCCCGCTTTCGCCCGATCTCGGCCACGCGGCGCAGATCGACCAGTTTGAGCAGGGGATTGGTCGGCGTCTCGATCCAGATCAATCTGGTGTTGGGCCGCAGCGCGCCTTCAAGCGCATCGGCATTGCTGAGATCGAGATAGGTCGTCTCGAGCCCGGCGGAGCGCTTGCGGACCCGCTCCAGCAGCCGCCGCGTGCCGCCGTAGAGATCGTCTGATGCGACGATATGCGCGCCGTGGTCGAGGCAATCCAGAATCGTCGCGATCGCCGCGAGCCCCGATGCGAAGGCGAAGCCCGCGCTGCCGCCCTCAAGGTCGGCAATGCAGCGCTCGAACGCCATGCGCGTCGGGTTCTTGGTGCGCGCATAGTCGTAGCCCTTGTTCACGCCCGGGCTCTGCTGGACATAGGTCGAGGTGGCGTAGATCGGCATCATGACCGCGCCGGTGGTGGGGTCGGGCTCCTGCCCGCCATGCACGCAGCGGGTGGCGAAATCGGCTCGGTTGGGTTTGGTCATTGCCATGCGATCCGGAAATGATTGACAAGGTCGATGCGGGTAACGAGGCCGAGGAACCTGTCGCCGTCCATGACGATGGCCACATAATCCTTCTTGAACACCGCCAGCAGGTCGTAGATCGGCGCGTCGGCCGATATCGTTTCGAGCCGCGTGGTCATGAATTCGCGCACCGGCCGATTGAAGGCGTCGGCGACGTTGTCTGCCGGCGTCAGCATCGCGGCCAGGAGATCGCTCTCGTCGACCAGCCCGACGATCTTGTCGCCCTCCACCACGGGAAGCTGCGACACGTCGGCCGCGCGCATGCGGGCAAAGACGGTGCGAAGATTGTCTGTTGGAGTCACCTCGATCGCCGAGCCTTCCGAATGGCGATTGATGACGAGGTCGCGCACGGTCCCGGAACGCTTGCGGTCGATCCAGCCTTCCTGCGCCAGAAAGGCGTCGTTGAAGACCTTGGAGAGATATTTCGAGCCGGAATCGCAGACGAAGCTGACGACGCGCCTCGGCGCGCTCTGCGCACGGCAGTAACGCAAGGCGGCAGCCAGCAGCGTTCCCGAGGACGAGCCCGCGAATACCCCTTCCTTGCGCAAGAGCTCGCGCGCCGTCGAGAAGCTCTCTTGATCCGAAATTGTAAAGGCCTCGCCGACGAGCGAGAGATCGGCATTCGGCGGCACGAAATCCTCGCCGATGCCCTCGACCGACCAGCTTCCGGCCTCGATCATCTTGCCGGTCCGGATCAGGGGAGCGAGCACCGATCCGGCGGGGTCCGCGAGGATCATCGTCGTCTTGGGCGATGCGCGGCGCATGAAGCGCCCCACTCCGGTCAAGGTGCCGCCGGAACCGACACCCACGACGATGGCGTCGATGTCATTGTCCATCTGCCGGAGCAATTCCGGGCCGGTCGAGGTTTCGTGCGCCAGCGGATTGGCCGGGTTCTCGAACTGGTTGATGTAGATCGCCCCCGGCGTGCGCTGCGTGATCGCGGCGGCTAGGTCCTGATAATAATCGGGATGGCCCTTCCCGACATCGGAGCGCGTCAGAACGACCTCCGCCCCCATCGCGCGCGCATGCAGGATTTTCTCGCGCGACATCTTGTCGGGGACGACGAGTATCGTGCGATAGCCCTTCTGTCCCCCGACAAAGGCGAGGCCGAGTCCCGTATTGCCCGCCGTCGCCTCCACAATCGTGCCGCGATCCTTCAGCCGCCCGTCGCGTTCCGCCGCCTCGATCATTGCCCGCGCCGGACGGTCCTTGATCGAGCCGGAGGGGTTTGCGCTCTCCAGCTTTAGGAAAAGCTCGCAAGGTCCGGTGTCCAGATGCCTCAATGCCACGAGCGGCGTTTCGCCGATGAGATCGAGGATGGTCTGCATTGCCGGCAACCCTTAGGCCTTCAACCAGTCGACCAGGGCGTTCGTCACCGCCTCCGGCTGTTCGAGCGTGGAGAGGTGCCCGCACTCGGGAACCACGACGAGGCGGCTGTCAGGGATGAGGCTGGCGATCTCCCGGGACAGCTCCGGCGGCGTCAGCGTGTCATCGGCTCCGACGAGCACCAGGGTCTTGCAACGAAACATCGGCAGGAAGGGCCTTGCGTCCGGCCGGGACATGAGCGCCCGCAATTGCCGAACGAACGCCTCCGGCCCGGTCTCCGTAGCCATCGATCTGACGATCCGCTGCAACCCTGCGTCCGATTGGCGTCGCTCGTGCAGGAAGAGCGGCATCAGGAGATCGGGAATCTCGCGAAAGCGGCCGGCCTCGGTCAGTGCAATCTGTTTCTTCCGCCGCTCGGTGGCCTCGGGCGTATCGGCGCGCGCGCCCGAACTCAGCAAGGCGAGCCGCTCCACGCGCTCCGGCGCCAGCCGCGTGATCGTGTTGGCGAGATAGCCGCCCATCGACAGCCCGACCAGAGCAAAACGCGGCGGCGCCGAAGCCAGGATGCGCCTTGCGATCGATTCGACATCCGCGTCCCGCCGGTGGTCGGCGATCGTGACCGGCCCGAAGGTCCAGAGATAAGGCAATTGCTCAGCGTACAGGCGCGGCGTGCAGAGCAACCCCGGAACGAGGACAATCGGCAATGGATCTGTCACGGCGCTGTCACCTCAAATGCAGGAAAGTTAAGGGATTTATTTAGCTTGCTGCGGCGCAGCAGGATTGACTTTCGCGCCCGTGACCCTATGTTTCGCGCCAACGGCCCGGTACCGAATGGATTCGCGGCCGCCTCTCCGCGCAACACAATTCGTTGTTTCACCATCCGGCGCGGCGGATCGCCCGGGCGGGCACGCATAGAGGTTTTATGGCTTTTTCTCAATTGGGCCTCTCCGAGAAAGTTCTGGCTGCCGTCGCGGCCGCCGGTTATTCCACCCCAACCCCGATCCAGGAACAGGCCATTCCGCACGTTCTCGCTCGCCGCGACGTGCTCGGCATCGCGCAAACCGGAACGGGCAAGACGGCGGCGTTCGTGCTGCCGATGCTGACCATGCTGGAAAAGGGCCGCGCCCGCGCGCGCATGCCGCGCACGCTGATCCTCGAGCCGACGCGCGAACTCGCTGCGCAGGTGGAAGAAAGCTTCACGAAATACGGCGCCAAGCACAAGCTCAATGTTGCGCTTTTGATCGGCGGCGTTTCGTTCGACGACCAGGATACAAAACTGACGCGCGGCGTCGATGTGCTGATCGCAACGCCCGGACGCCTGCTCGACCATTCCGAGCGCGGACGCCTGCTGCTGTCGGGCGTCGAGTTGCTGGTAATCGACGAAGCCGATCGCATGCTCGACATGGGTTTCATTCCGGACATCGAGCGGATCGGGAAGCTGGTCCCCTTCACCCGGCAGACGCTGTTCTTCACGGCCACCATGCCGTCCGAAATCCGGCGCATCGCCGATACCTTTCTCCACAATCCCGTTCGCGTCGAGGTCTCCAAGCCCGCCACCACGGCCGTGACCGTGACGCAATCGCTGGTCAAGACCGGTCGCGAGCCGCACGACAAGCGCGATACGCTGCGCCGCCTGATCCGGTCCGCCGAGGGGCTCAAGAATGCGATCGTGTTCTGCAATCGCAAGCGCGAGGTTGCAGTGCTGCACCGCTCCCTCGTCAAGCACGGCTTCAATGCCGTCGCGCTGCATGGCGACATGGACCAGTCCGCCCGCATGGCCGCGCTCGATCAGTTCCGCAAGGGCGAGGCCACAATTCTCGTTGCCTCGGACGTCGCCGCGCGCGGCCTCGACATCCCCGAAGTCAGCCACGTGTATAATTTCGACGTCCCGCATCACCCGGACGATTATGTGCACCGGATTGGCCGTACCGGCCGTGCCGGTCGAAGCGGCACGGCGATCACGATCGTCGCGCCGTCGGACCAGAAATCCGTTGCCGCCATCGAAAAGCTGACCGGCCAAACACTGGCCTGGGCGGACGCAGGGACCTCCAAACCATCCGACGACCTGGCCCCGAGCAGCCCCAGACCTCACGCACGGGAGCACCGCCGCGAGGACCGCAAGGAACGCCGTCCCTTCAAGCCGCAAAGCGCGCCCGTCTCACGCATCGACGAAGCGCGGCCGCAACGCCGCGCGGCTGCACGTCCGCGCGATGTGGAACCGGTTGAGTCTCACCTGCCCGCCTTCCTGCTGAGACCCATACCCGTCAAGGCCTGATCGTGCTGCGCCGCATTGCTCGAAATTGACTGCGCTGGCAGACGCTTGAGCGGACCGAACCGCGTTGCCCTTTACTCCCGATTCACGAATCTCCCCTAGCGTTGCATTGTAGGTTCGCGGCCTCCAGCAACCCTCTGGACAGGTCGTGTTTGGGCATGGCTGGGCGGGGGATCTTTGGATGGCGGCTTTGAGCGACGAGCACGAACGCACCATGGCGTTCGCTGACATCGCCATCAGCCAGATCAAGGCCCTTCGGCAGCCCGCCACCCCTCGCGTCTACGAACTCTGGTATTCCTACGCGACCGGTTACAATCCCACGCTCAACGAAGCGGTCAACGAGATACTCTCGCGCAGCGGCAACCTGTCCGAGGCGGAGATCGCGCAAATCTACGACACCCATCTCTCGCCTGCCCGGATCAGCGAGCGGATCGACAAGGTCGGTTCGCGAGTCATGGACGAGATCAATCAGGTCATGGCGATGGTCGACACCGCCGTCGGAACCGCCTCAAGCTACAGCGAAAGCCTGGCTGGCGTATCGCGGGAACTGGGCGGGGCGGATCGGGAGGGACTGAGAGCCATCGTCGAAAGGCTGATTCGGACGGCCAAGGACATGGAGGCCGACAACCACAAGCTGGAAGAGCGCCTGAACGCCTCCAAGCAGGAAATCAATCAGCTGCAGCAAAATCTCGAACATGTCCGGACCGAAAGCCTGACCGATCCGCTGACGTCCCTCGCCAACCGAAAATATTTCGACGACGCGCTCGCAAGGACGCTCAAGGAAGCCCAGGAAAAGTCGCAGCCGCTCACGCTGCTGATGAGCGACATCGACTACTTCAAGGCCTTCAACGACAATTACGGCCATCTCACCGGAGACCAGGTGCTCCGGCTCGTCGCGCTGTCCATCAAGCAGAACGTGAAAGGCCAGGACATCGCGGCGCGCTATGGCGGCGAGGAGTTCGCCGTGATCCTGCCGAACACGATCCTGCGCTCGGGCGTCACAGTCGCCGACCACATCCGGCGCACGGTCATGTCGAAGGAGCTGATGAAGCGCTCGACCGGCGAGCATCTCGGACGGATCACGATCTCGATCGGAGTCGCCTCCGTCAGGCCGGGCGACACGGCGCAGTCGCTGATCGCGCGCGCCGATGCCTGCCTGTATGCCGCCAAGCGCTGCGGCCGCAACCGCGTGCTGTGCGAGAGCGATCCGGAAGTGACGGCGGCGGAATCGCGCGTCGCCTGAGCGTCAATCGCAGCGACGAGCCCGTTTTGCTTTCTGCGGCCTGTTCTGAACCGCGCGGCCACTCGATTTCCTGCCGACACTGCCGCGCTGTGCGGCATCCAGCGCACGCCGCGCCCATTTCTTCAATTCAGCCGGATCGTCGTAGAGCCGGTCCGGCATGCGGCGGTAGGACATCACGGCGCGCCGTCCCCCTTTCCGCATATAGGCAAACGGTTCCAGATTCTCGCGTTCGAAATCCGGCGTGTTGTGCGCGTCGGCCTTCAGGTAGATCACGCCGTCGGCCACGAGCGCGAACATGACGCCGTCGGCAAAAATGCCGGCGCCGCCGAACAGGCGTCGCACGGAAACCGGAGCAAGTTCAAAAAAGAGTTCGCGGATCTGCTCGGCGTCCACGCGCGCCCGGCGACTAGTGAGCCTGTGTGCCGTTCGCCGGCGTCAGCTGCACCGATTCGCCGCAGCCGCAGGCCGAGGTCTGGTTCGGATTGTTGAACACGAACTGCGACGACAGCTTGTCGGTCTTGTAGTCCATCTCGGTCCCCAGCAGGAAAAGCACCGCCTTCGGATCGATCAGGATGCGCACGCCCTTGTCCTCGATCACCTCATCGGACGGATTGGCCTGCTGCGCGTATTCCATCGTGTAGGCCATGCCGGCGCAGCCGCCATTCTTGACGCCCACGCGCAGACCCGCGACCGGACGGTCCGCCTTGCTCATCAGTTCCTGGATGCGCGCCGCGGCCGCTTCGGTGAGGCGCATGATCGCGGGACGTGCAGACGCCATGTCCTTGCTCCGTTCCGGCGGCCTTGCGGCCGCCTCTCCTCAAAATAATGTTCGTTTCCCAAGAATCCAGCCTGAATCCGCGCCGATCTTGGCTATGGGCGCTTCGTGCAGGTGATCGACAGGCCCAGCTGCAGGCATTGGCGGCCGTCGCTGTCAGTCGTCAGGCCGCCGATGCTGGCCTTGGGCCGGTCGTCGTCCTCCGAGGTCCGCCCGATCAGACCGGACCGGTCGGGCACGAATTGTATGTCGTTTCGCGCGCCCGGCAGGTTTCGGAGCGGCGCCGAACCCTGAACCGCCGGGGCGCCCTTGCGGTTCGTCCCGCAGCCGGGCGCGCTGCCGCCGAGGGTGTCGCAAGTCTGCGCCAGGGCCGGCAAGGCCCAGAAGGCGGCGAAGGCGCCAAGTGCGATGCGTCGCATGGAAAGCCCCCCGGTCTCCGCAATCTGATATCACGGCCAGCGTCTCGGCACAGCCGCCCTTACCACATGTTGAGCACGACCCGGGCCTCGTCCGACATGCGGCTCTGGTCCCAGGGCGGATCCCAGACCACCTGCACCTTGACTGGCCCGACGCCCGCGACCGACGAGACCGCGTTCTCAACCATCATCGGCAGTTCGGCGGCCGCCGGGCAATTTGGCGTGGTCAGCGTCATGTCCACGTCCACGGCGCGGTCATCCTTGATATCGACCTTGTAGATCAGCCCGAGCTCGTAGATGTCCGCCGGGATTTCCGGGTCGTAGACGGTCTTCAGCGCCGCCACGATGTCGTCGCTCATGCGGGCCAGTTCCTCGGCGGGAAGCGCCGACTCGGCGGCGGCCGGCGATGCCGCCTCCGGGGCGGCGTTGGTCGGATTGTCGGTCATGCGAAAAATTCCTGGGCCTTGATCAGGGCGCGCGCGAGGCTGTCGACCTCCTCCCTGGTGTTGTAGAGCGCGAACGAGGCGCGGCAGGTGGCCGTAACGCCATAGCGCGCCAGCAGCGGCATTACGCAATGCGTGCCCGCCCGCACGGCAATGCCCGAGCGGTCGATGATCGTCGCGATATCGTGCGGATGCGCATTCTTCATCTCGAACGAGACGATGGCGCCCTTCTCCCTGGCATTGCCGATGATGCGCAGCGAGTTGATCGACCCTAGCTGCTCGTGCGCATATTTCACGAGCTCGTCCTCATGCGCGCGGATGCGGGCCTTGCCGATGGCATTGACATAGTCGATGGCGGCGCCAAGGCCGATCGCCTGGACGATCGGAGGCGTGCCGGCCTCGAACTTGTGCGGGGGGTCGCCATAGGTGACGCGGTCCTCGTACACGTCCCGGATCATCTCACCGCCGCCGTTGAAGGGCGGCATGCTCTCGAGATGCTCCATCTTCGCCCAGAGGACACCGATCCCCGACGGACCGTAGACCTTGTGCCCGGTGAAGACATAGAAGTCGCAGCCGATATCCTGCACGTCGATTTCGAGATGCACCGCCGCCTGGCTGCCGTCGACCAGCACCGGGATGCCGCGGGCATGCGCGCGCTTCACCACCTCCTTGACCGGAACGATTGTGCCGAGCGCATTCGACATCTGGGTGATGGCGACGAGCTTCGTGCGCGGCGTGAGCAGCTTCTCGAATTCGTCGATCAGGAAATTTCCGTCCTCGTCGATCGGCGCCCATTTGATCACCGCACCCTGCCGCTCGCGCAGAAAATGCCAGGGCACGATGTTGGAATGGTGCTCCATGATCGAGAGCACGATCTCGTCGCCGTCCCTGATGCGCTCGCGGCCGTATGTATAGGAGACCAGATTGATCGCCTCGGTGGCATTGCGCGTGAAGATTACCTCGTCCTTGCGCGGCGCATTGATGAACCTCGCGACCGTCTCGCGAGCGCCCTCGTAGCCGTCGGTCGCGGCATTGGCGAGATAATGCAGGCCGCGATGCACATTGGCATATTCGGAGGTGTAGGCCTTCTGGATGCGGTCGAGCACGGCTAGCGGCTTCTGAGCGGAGGCCGCGTTGTCGAGATAGACCAGCGGCTTGCCGTAGACCTGCATCGCCAGCGCGGGGAAATCCGCGCGGATGCGGGCGACGTCGTAGGTGCCGTTGGCGCTGGTCAGCATGTCAGCTCCGTGCCGCAAGCCATCTTGCGGCGGATTCCATCAGCAATTCGCGCAGGCCGGCATGCTCGATGCCCTCGACCGCCTCGCCGATAAAGGCCTGGATCAGCAGCGCCTCGGCCTCCTTCGGCGGAATGCCGCGGGCGCGCAGATAGAACAGGAGGTCCTCGTCGAGCGCGCCGGCGGTCGCGCCGTGACCGCAGACCACGTCGTCGGCGAAAATCTCCAGTTCCGGCTTGGCATCGGCCTCGGCCGCCTCGGACAAGAGAAGCGCATGCGCCGCCATCTTGCCGTCGGTTTTCTGGGCGTTCGGTTGCACGATGATCTTGCCCTGGAAGACGCCGCGGCTCTCACCATCGAGCACCGACTTGAACAATTCGCGGCTCTGGCAATGACCCACCGCATGGTCGGCCACCAGCGTCGTGTCGGCGTGCTGGCGGGCCTTGAGCATGCTGGCACCGTGGATGCGTGCAACCGTCTCCTCGCCGCCGAAGCGCACGAAAAGCTGGTTGCGCACCGCCGCGCCGCCGGTAATGAAGGTGAAATCATTGAAGCGCGCATGCGCACCGATGTCGGCGAGCAGGCTCGAAACATGTAGCGACATGCCGCCGTCCTCGATCACCTTGACATGATCGACATGCGCACCGTCGGCGATCGCAAGTTCAAGTGCGGCATTGACCTGGTAATCGGCGTCGCTTCCGCAGAAAGTCTCGATGAGATGAACGCGCGCGCCCTTGCCGACCGTGAGCACAAGCCGCGCAAACGTTGCAGCAGCCGAGGCGTCGCCGAACACATGCCGGACGAGGATCGGCCGGTCGATGGCCGCGCCGTCCGCGACCTCGACAATGAGGCCATCGTTGAGAAACGCGGTGTTCAGGGCGACCATCACGTCGTCATTGCCGGCGGCAAGGCGCCCGACCTTCGCGACCAGCGCGTTGCCTTCGGCAAGCGCCCCGGACAGCGGAACGATGGTGAGCCCCGCTGCCGTGGCGGACAGGTCGGAGAGCTCCGGCACGAAGCTGCCGTTCAGCAAGGTGAGCGTGATGGCGTCGAGTTCGTCGAAGGGCTTGCGATCGCGCGCCGCCTCGATCGCGGCCTTCGAGGGCGGCGCCGCGAGGGGCTTGGCATCGCGCATCAGCGCGCGCAGGTCGGTATATTTGTATTCCTCGACACGCCGGTTCGGCAGGCCGCACGCCTGGAACTGGCGGAAGGCTGCCTCGCGCATGGCCGCAACCGGGCCGCCGCCGGGCAGCTTCGGCTTCGCGGCCGCGAAGGCGTCGGCCAGTCCCTTTTCCGCTTCGGTCTTCACGACAGTCAGTTCAGCCATGGCGTACTTCTTGTTCTACAAAGGGGACTAGGCCTCGATCAGCCCAGGCCGACGTTCGACTCGATCAAGCCTCATATCTATGCGGTCGACACGAACGCACAAATTCGCCACCTGGACTTCGAGGTTTCCATGTCGCTGAATGGTCTCGAGCTGTCTTTCGCTCAGCGTATCGACTTGAGCCCGAATGGCGCGCAGATGCTCGAGCACGACGTTGTCGGTGTCAGCCATGACGCCTAGGCCGCCTCGTCCTGATATTCGGCATAGCCGCGCGCCTCGAGTTCGAGCGCGAGTTCCTTGCCGCCGGTCCGCACGATCCGGCCCTTGGAGAGCACGTGCACCACGTCCGGCACGATATGATCGAGCAGGCGCTGATAATGCGTGATGACGAGGAAGGAGCGCTCGGGCGAGCGCAGGCGGTTGACACCATCGGCCGCGATCTTGAGCGCGTCGATGTCGAGGCCGGAATCGGTCTCGTCGAGGATCGCGAGCCGCGGCTCGAACATGGTCATCTGCAGGACTTCCGCGCGCTTTTTCTCGCCGCCGGAAAACCCGACATTGACCGAGCGCTTGAGCATCTCCGGGTCAATGTCGAGCTTGGCGGCCGCCTCGCGCACGCGCTTGAGGAATTCCGGCGTCGACAGCTCGCCCTCGCCGCGCGCCTTGCGCTGCGCATTCAGCGCGGTACGCAGGAAATTCATGGTCGCGACGCCGGGTATCTCGATCGGATACTGGAAGGCGAGGAACAGCCCCTTGGCCGCGCGCACATCCGGGTCCATGTCGAGAATGCTCTCGCCATCGAACAGGATGTCGCCTTCGGTGACGTCGTAGTCCTCCTTGCCGGCAAGCACATAGGCAAGCGTCGACTTGCCCGAACCGTTCGGGCCCATGATCGCGGCCACCTGGCCCTTCTCGACATTCAGCGAGAGGCCGTTCAGGATTTTCTTGCCGTCGATCTCGACATGCAGATTTTTGATTTCAAGCAGAGACATTGCAATTTCTTTCCTGACTTGATCCGTCATCCCGGGTTGCGCGGCACAGCAGCGCCTCGAAAGATGCCGTCCCGCCGCCCTTCGAGGACCGCGCTGCGTGCGGCCATCTGGGGGGTGAGGGGATCGAACTATCCGACCGAACCCTCCAGGCTGATCGAGATCAGCTTCTGGGCCTCGACCGCGAATTCCATCGGCAATTGCTGCAGCACGTCCCTGACGAAGCCGTTGACGACGAGGGCCGTCGCCTCCTCCGCCGACAGCCCGCGCTGGCGGCAATAGAACAGCATCTCTTCCGAAATCTTCGAGGTCGTGGCCTCGTGCTCGAACACGGCCGAGGAATTCTTCGCCTCCAGATACGGCACGGTGTGCGCGCCGCATTTGTCGCCGACGAGCAGCGAGTCGCAATTCGTGAAATTGCGCGCACCGCTCGCCTTGCGATGCGCGGTGACGAGCCCGCGATAGGTGTTCTGCGAGCGGCCCGCCGCGATCCCCTTGGAAATGATCCGGCTGGTCGTGTTCTTGCCGAGATGGATCATCTTGGTGCCGCTGTCGACCTGCTGGCGGCCGTTCGAGATCGCGATCGAGTAGAACTCGCCGCGGGAATTGTCGCCGCGCAGGATGCAGCTCGGGTATTTCCAGGTGATGGCGGAGCCGGTCTCGACCTGCGTCCACGAAATCTTGGAGCGCGCACCGCGGCAATCGCCGCGCTTGGTGACGAAATTGTAGATGCCGCCCTTGCCCTCGGCGTCGCCCGGATACCAGTTCTGCACCGTCGAATACTTGATCTCGGCGTCGTCATGCGCGATCAGCTCGACCACCGCGGCATGCAGCTGGTTCTCGTCGCGCATCGGCGCGGTGCAGCCTTCGAGATAGCTGACATAGGAGCCCTTGTCGGCAATGATCAGCGTGCGCTCGAACTGCCCGGTATTCCTCTCGTTGATGCGGAAGTAGGTCGACAATTCCATCGGACAGCGCACGCCCGGCGGCACGTAGACGAACGAGCCGTCGGAGAACACAGCGGAGTTGAGCGTGGCGAAGAAATTGTCGGTCACCGGCACAACCGAGCCGAGATATTTCTTCACCAGATCGGGATGCTCGCGGATCGCTTCCGAGATCGGCATGAAGATCACGCCCGCCTTCTTGAGCTCCTCCTTGAAGGTGGTTGCGACCGACACCGAATCGAACACCGCATCGACGGCGACGCGCGACGGCGTCGAGCCGTCCTCGCGCACGACACCGGCAAGGATTTCCTGCTCGCGCAGCGGAATGCCGAGCTTCTTGTAGGTCTCGAGAATTTCCGGATCGACCTCGTCGAGCGACTTCAGCGTCGGCTTCCTCTTGGGCGCCGAATAGTAATAATAGTCCTGATAGTCGATCTTCGGATAATCGACGCGCGCCCAGGTCGGCTCGCGCATGGTCAGCCAGCGGCGATAGGCCTCGAGCCGCCATTCGAGCATCCAGGCGGGCTCGTCCTTCTTGGACGAGATGAAGCGGACAATATCTTCCGAAAGCCCCTTGGGAGCCTTCTCGGATTCGATCTTCGTCTCGAACCCGTACTTGTACTGGTCAACGTCGATCCGCCGAACCTGATCGACGGTCTCTTGTACGGCCGGCATTCTCTCCTCCGCTCGCGGTTTCAAGGACCGCGGGAATGGATGTGTCGGTTATGGGTCGTCGTGTCTCGCTCTCGATCAACCTCCGGGCGCACGATCGGCAAAAGCGGGTTTTGCTTCAGATCGCACGCTTGTTCAAAGATCCCATCAAGCGGCTATGCCACGTCGCTCCCTACCTAGTGATTCAGACAGCTTTTTCCAAGTTTTTAGGAACATCTCGATGTCGGCCTCGGACGAGCCGAAGCCCAGGCTCACCCGCACCGCCCCCTGCGCCAGGGCGGGCGCGACGCCCATCGCCGCGAGGACATGGGACGGCTCGACCTTGCCCGACGAGCAGGCCGATCCCGACGATACGGCCAATCCGGCGAGGTCGCAGGCGATGACCGCCGTCTCGGCCTTCAATCCCGGCAGCGCCACGAGCGTCGTATTCGGCAGCCGGGCGGCGCCCGCGCCAAAAATCACCGAACCCGGCGATGCGGCCCGAATCCCGTCCTCCAGCCGCTTCTGGAGCTTTCGCTGGTGCGCCGCCTCGTCCGCGAGCCGCAGGCGGCAGATTTCTGCCGCCGCGCCGAAGCCGACAATCCCGGCCACGTTCTCCGTTCCGGCCCGGATACCGCGCTCCTGACCGCCTCCGCGCATAAGGGGGGTCGCGATGTGGATCGCGTCGGACCGGCGGATGAGCGCGCCCACGCCCTTGGGGCCGCCGAGCTTGTGCGCCGAAACGGACACCAGATCAGCACCGAGGTTCCCCACCTCGACCGCGACCCGGCCCGGCGCCTGAACGGCGTCGACGTGCAGCAGTCCCCCCGCTTCATGCACCAGGTGAGCCGCCTCGGGCACCGGTTGAAGGATTCCGGTCTCGTTATTGGCCAGCATGACCGAAACCAGCGGGCGGCCGGGGCCGGTCAGCGCGCGCTGCAAGGCGACCAGATCGAGTAGCCCTTCGGGGGTCACCGGCAGGATTTCGACGGCTGAGGGCGCGAAGCGCCCCCCGCCCAAGACCGCCGGGTGCTCGATGGCGGACACCAAAAGCCGATCAAAGGAGCGCCCGCCCCCAGAAACCTGAATCTCGGGATTCAAAGCAAGGCCGTTGGCCTCCGTCCCCCCGGAGGTGAAAGTCACATCGGCGGGTTCGACCGCGAAAAGCGCTGCAACCTGCGCACGCGCCCGCTCGATTGCCGCTCGCACGGCGCGGCCCTCCGCATGGATGGACGAGGGATTCCCCGGCAGATCCAGGGCCGCGGCCATGGCCGCCCGGGCCTCGGGCCGCAGAGGCGCCGTGGCATTCCAGTCGAGATAGGCCCGCTCGGTCATCCTGCTCGTCCCTGGCGCAAGGAACCACGCTTGTGGAAACCCTTGCATTTCACCATCTAAATCGCGATAACACCTCGCTGCACCTCGTCGGCCGCCCGACGGCGAGAGGTGTATCCCTAATTTAGAATGGTTCTAAATTGATACGTGCGCCAGCCGGTTCCGTCAAGCGCGCTCGAACCATTCGCCTGTCCTGAGGTCTTCGCGACGCAATGCCCGAGGTTATCTTTACCGGTCCCGCCGGCCGCATCGAAGGCCGCTATCATCCCGCTGCGCAGAAGAACGCGCCGCTCGCGATCGTGCTGCATCCGCACCCGCAATTCGGCGGGACGATGAACCACCAGATCGTCTACCAGATGTACTATGCCTTCGTGCATCGCAACTTCACGGTGCTGCGATTCAATTTCCGCGGCGTCGGTCGCAGCCAGGGCTCCTTCGACCACGGCGCGGGGGAATTGTCGGATGCGGCGTCCGCGCTTGACTGGGCGCAGTCGATCAACCCGGAAGCGCGGTCGTGCTGGATCGCGGGCTTCTCGTTCGGCTCATGGATCGGCATGCAGCTGCTGATGCGCCGGCCGGAGATCGAGGGCTTCATCTCGATCGCGCCGCCCGCAAATCTCTACGACTTCTCCTTCCTCGCGCCCTGCCCCTCGTCCGGCCTGATCATTCACGGCGACAAGGACGCGGTCGTGCCGCACAAGGACGTGACCGGGCTGGTCGAAAAGCTGAAGACGCAGAAGGGCATCGTCATCGAGCAGAAGGTGGTGCCGGGCGCGAACCATTTCTTCGACGGCAAGATCGAGGCGCTGATGACCTCGGTCAACGCCTATCTCGACAAGCGCCTGGGACCGATCAAGAAGACGAGTGCTGCCTGAGGGATCCGATTTTCGGGACGGCCACTACCCCGCCCGCCATCGGCGCCTTTGCATTCGTGGTGGCCGGAAACGTGATCGGCAAGCCGCGCAGGTTCCGGACGGCGAGGTAGGCAAAGGCCTGCGCCTCCATCGCTTCCACGCTCCATCCGGCAGCGTCGGCCGACTCGACCGGCGCCGGCGCAAGCCGCTCGCCGAGCATGCGCATCATGGTGACGTTGTGCACGCCGCCGCCGCACAAGATCCAGCATTTCGGCGTTGTGGGCAGCAGCGGCACGATGGCGGCGATGCTCGCGGCGGTGATCGCCGTCAGCGTCGCCGCACCGTCTTCAACGCTCATGCCGTCGAGGTCCGCCTGCTCCCTCACCCATTCCCGGAATTCGTTGCGGTCGAGCGATTTCGGCGGCCTGCGCGCGAAGAAGGGATGCGCGAGGACGCGCGCGAGCGCGGCTTCGTCCACCTCGCCCTGCTCGGCGTTGACGCCTGCGGGATCGTGCGGGCGGCCCGTCCGCGTTCGCATGAAATCGTCGATCAGCGCATTGCCGGGACCGGTGTCGCAGGCGACGGGATCGCCCCCGTCGACGAACGTGACATTGGCGACGCCGCCGATATTGACCACCGCGATCGGATGCGGCCGGTCGAGATTGCGCGCCAGCGCCTGATGGAAAATCGGCACGAGCGGCGCGCCCTGCCCGCCCGCCGCCACATCGGCGGCACGAAAGTCGTAGACGACCGGCAGTTGCAGGATCTTCGCCAGTTCCTCTCCGTCGCCGATCTGAATCGTGAGCCTTTCCTGCGGGCGGTGCAGAACCGTCTGGCCGTGAAAGCCCACGACATCGACGCTGCGCCAGTCGATCCCGCTCTCGCTGAGAAAGTCCTGAACCGCTGCGGCATGGAGGATCGTGACGAGCCTTTCCGCTTCGCGAAGGATGCCCGGCCGCGCCGCACGGTCGCGCAAGGGGCTTGCCTCATCGATCGCCTGGCGCAGGACGCGACGCTCCTCGTCCCTGTAATAGCGGGTCGTGGACGGCCCGAACGCGATGTAGCTTTCGCCGTCGGTCTCGATGAGGGCGACGTCGATGCCGTCCATCGACGTCCCGCTCATCAACCCGATGGCCCGATAGGTTTGCACCGCGCCGCCCCGTTTGAATCCCCTGCCGGACCTGTTACACCACCGCCCGAAAACAAGACAGCCCGATGACCCAATACCGCTCAGACTTTCTCCGCGTCCTGACCGAACGCGGCTACATTCATCAGGTTTCCGACAATGAAGGTCTCGACGCCGCCGCTCTGGAGGGGCGCGTGGTCGCCTATGTCGGATACGATTGCACCGCGCCGTCGCTGCATATCGGACATCTGCTATCGATCATGATGCTGCACTGGCTGCAGCAGACCGGCCAGAAGCCGATCGCGCTGATGGGCGGTGGAACCACGCGCGTCGGCGACCCGTCCGGCCGCGACGAGACCCGCAAAATCCTGACCGTCGAGCAGATCGAGGCGAACAAGCAATCGATCAAGGGAACCTTCTCGCGCTTCTTGAAGTTCGGCGCCGATCGCGGCGAGGCGATCATGGCCGACAATGCGGAATGGCTCGCGACTCTCAACTACATCGATTTTCTGCGCGACGTGGGCCGGCACTTCTCGATCAACCGGATGCTCAGCTTCGATTCGGTGAAACTGCGGCTCGACCGGCAGCAGGAACTGTCCTTCCTCGAATTCAACTACATGATCCTGCAGGCCTACGACTTCGTGGAGCTGAACAAGCGCTACAATTGCATCTTGCAGATGGGCGGCTCGGATCAGTGGGGCAATATCGTCTCGGGCATCGATCTCGGCCGCCGGCTCGGCACGCCACAGCTTTATGCGCTCACCTGCCCGCTGCTGACCACCTCGTCCGGCGCCAAGATGGGCAAGACCGCGGCCGGTGCCGTCTGGCTCAATCCCGACATGCTGTCGCCCTACGAATACTGGCAGTTCTGGCGCAACACCGAGGACGCCGATGTCGTGCGCTTCCTGAAGCTGTTCACGACGGTTCCGCTCGACGAGATCGGACGGCTCGGCGCGCTGAAGGGCTCGGAGGTCAACGAAGCCAAGAAGGTGCTGGCGACCGAAGCGACCGCTTTGCTGCACGGACGCGAGCAGGCCGAGCGCGCAGCCGCGACCGCAAGGCAGACTTTCGAGGAAGGCTCACTTGCCGAAACGCTCCCGACCATCGAAATTCCGAGCGCCGATCTCGAGCGGGGCATCGGCATCCTGACCGCCAATGTGATGGCAGAGCTCGTCGCCTCGACCAGCGAAGCGCGCCGTCAGATCAAGGGCGGAGGAATCCGCGTCAACGATATTCCCGTCACCGACGAGAAGCTCGTCCTGACGGCGCGCGACCTGACCGCCGAAGGCGTCATCAAGCTGTCGCTCGGCCGCAAGCGGCACGTGCTGATGAAGCCGGTCTAGGTGGTTGCCATGCGCGGGCTCGCCCCGCGCATCTTTTCTCAACGATGGATTGCAGAGTTTCGCCGCTTGCGCGGCGGCCCGCAATGACGTGACCTATTGCGACGTATTGGGGCTGGTGTAAGCGCTCGGCTGCTGGTCGAGCGGCTGGCGGTCGCCCGTATTCGGGAATTCGAAGAACTTTCTCAGCAATCCCGGCGCGACCGCCGAGATCGGATTGACGCGCAGCACCGGTGCGTTGGGCTGCCCGACAACTTCGTAGGTGATGCCGAGAAGGCCCTCGTTGCTGCCTCCCAGGAACAATCCGACGATCGGAATCTGACCGAACGCATTGTTGAGACCGTAGAGCGGCACGAAGGTGCCGCGCAGCCGCACGTCGCTCTTTCCGAAATCGATCATCCCGTCCATCGTCGCGCCGATTGTGGGCCCGCGCACCACGCCGTCGCGGATCGCAAGCCGCCCGGGGGTGCGGGTAAACTCGACGCGCATGCGGGAAAAGGCGACGCCCGTCTGGTTGTTGACCTGTCCCCCCACCACCCGGTCGAGAGAGGGTTCGCCGCGCACGGCGAAATCTCGAATATTCAGGATTCCTTCCTGCGGCGCATGGTCGGGCGTCGGCGGGTCCATCGCCACCCACATCTGGCCGCCATACATGCGCGCGTAATTGTCGGTGAAGCGGAACAGCGCTCCGGCGTCCTCGGTTTCCAGATACAACACCTGGCGTCCGCGCGCCGCGCCGCGCAAGTCGCCGGTCAGCGACGTATCGCGTCCGATCTTGGAGCTGAAGGAGAAGGCGCGAATTTGGCCGGCGCGGCGTGACATCTTGAAATCGAGACCGCGGAGCGTCTCTCCATTGTGGCCGGCCACCGTTCCGACGCGCACGTCGATATCGATATCCCTGAATTGCTCCTTGGGCTTGTGCTCGGCCGAGCGTCCGCCGAATGACGACTTCACCAGCCCGCGGCCATCGTAAACGTCGCCGCGCACGGACACGCGCAAGGCACCGTCCGGCCCCCGTTCGGCGCGCAGCGTGGCCTTGTCGCCCTCCGACAGCGCGAAGGTTGGAAAATTGGCCGCGAGGAGTTCGCCGGACGTGTCAAGCTCGACATTGCCCTTCACGTTCGTGCCCGAGCCATCGACCACAATGTCTTCGAACCGGGTCGCCTTGTCCTTGTTGACGAGCGTGAAGGCGGCACGGTTGGCTTTTCCGGCAGGCTTCACCCAGCCGGGCAGCAGGTTGTCGATTTTCGCGGGCGTGAGGTCGGCCTCGCCCTGAAGTCGCGCCTCGTTGTCGTTGGCGATCTTGCCCGACAGCTTGACCGGCACGGGACCGGTCAGCGCCTCCCCGGCATCGAGCCCGAGGCGCGCGCGAGCGGCCTCGTCGAGGATCGCACGCAGCTGGACTTCGGCCTCCCCCTCGCCGCGCGGCTTGCGATACTCGAGCGAGGCCGGCGTGCCGTTCACGCGGACATCGCCCTTGATCTGGTAGCCCTGCGCGTTCGCGGTGACCTTGAGGGTTTGCGCCTCGACCTTCTGGCCCATCATCAGACGCTCGGCGCCGAAATTCGAGATATCGAGCGCGATATTGTATTTGGTCGCGCCTTCCGGGAGATTGCGCATGATCGGGAAGCCGACGGTCACCTGGCCGCTGATATTGCCGCGGCTCGTCGCCGGATCGAGCGGCGTTCCGGACGCATCCCTCAGCTTCTCGGACGCCAGGAGCTCGGCCGCGGCGGCCACCGGACCTTCGATCTTGAAGCGGGCGCGCGCGGGCGGCGACTTGGGGTCCGTATCGGGGATTTCGAACAGCCCGTTCGTCAGCGTCAGCTTGCGGCCCGATTCCATTTCCACCGTGCCGCGATTGACGGAGACGGCGACGTAACGGCCCTTGATGCGGGTAACGAGCTCGGCATCGCGGATCGGCGGCAATCCCTCAATCGGTCGAATGACGGCATTGTTGACGGTGATCTCGACCGACAACCCGTCGTCGGGAATGGGCGGTCCCCCTTCGCGCAGCGTATCGACCGGCGCGTTGGTCGCGAGTTCGAGGCGGCTGACATCTCCGCTGAAAATATTCTCCAGCACCCACGTCCTCACCTTTGACGCAACGAAGACCGGCCAGATTTTCTTGACTGTCGGTCCCGACATCGGCGTCCCCGCGAGACCGCCTGCAACACGCAGTTCCGGCCCCGAAGCATCGAGGCTGCCGCTCATGGCGAGATTGACGCCCATCCCGCCGATATCGCCCTGCTCGAGCACGATCCGCCGGTCGGCGGGATCGAGTCTCGCGCGCATCAGGATGCGATTGAGGACCAACGGAACGTCGTTCGGCTGCATGGAGCCGAGTACGATGCTGCCGCCCGTCACCGTAATGCGCCAGGTTCCGCCTGGCTCGAATGGCGCCTCGAACTGGCTCAGCAGCGTCACGCGGTTCGCCCCGGCAAGGATCTGCAGCGGCACGACCAGCGATCGTCGGGTTGCGTCCCAGTCGAGGGTGAACTCGGCCCTGTCGATGCGGAACGAGCCATCGACATCGGAAGGGTCACCGATCAACCCGCCTTCGGCGAGAATGCGGCCTTCGATCATCTTTGGCCGCGAATCGGGGCCGATCTCCGCGCGAATCATGCCCGAGATCGGCACGTCGGCCTTGAACGACTCGTCCATCCGCAATGCGAGCAGAATGTCCTGCATCGAAACCTTGCGCGCCTGCACCTCGATGAGGCGGCGTTGCTGGCCGAAAGGCCTGACGGAAGCCACGAGCGACCACGACCGCTCGTCGTCCTCGGAGCCCAGCCGGAATACCAGAGCGCCGTTGCCCGGCCGCGTCATGCTGAAGTTGATATTGTCGAAGCTCCAGGTCTTGCCGACGCGCAAATCGTCGACCGACAGCCGGCCATCCTTGAGACCGATCTCGCCAAGCACATGGCTGCCGTTATCGCTCGACGAGAATTTTCCAAGCCAGCCCATAAAGGCCG